>DATDKO010000126.1:0-4147 GCA_036519935.1 Rubrobacter sp.
GCGGCCTCTCTTCAGCACCGGAGTGGCGAGGGCAGTGGGTGGAAAGTATGTAGTGGTATCAAAGCACAACACCCTCTTTGAAGAGATCACCCATTTGAGCTAGAGAGAAATCACTCATTTGCGGTATATACAAGGGTTCGCCTCGGTACTACAATCTGATTAATCGCCAAGCCGGGCTCAACTCTTGAACCTTCCCCCTCCAAAGAGCAGCCCGGCTTTTCTCTTGCCTGCGCGGGCGGTCCTGGGCCGTCTTCATGCTCTCAGAACTTCCTCAGTCGCACGCTCTGGACGGAGTGATCGTGTCCCTTCTCCAGGATCAGGCGCGCCCTGTCTTTCGTCGGCTCGATGTTCTCTTTGAGGTTGGGGTGGTCGATCTCCTCCCAGACGCGCAGGGCTACGTCTCTGGCCTGCTCCACCGAGAGCTCCGCGAAACGGTGGAAGTAGGCAGTGCTATCCCCGAGCGCCTCTTCTCGCAGGCGCAAGAAGCGCTCCAGATACCACTCTTTGATGTGTCGCTCCTGCGCGTCGACGTAGATCGAGAAGTCGCAGTAGTCGGAGACGAAGACCCTATGTCCTTCGGAGGGCTCCATTAGCCCGGCCTCCAGCATGTTGAGACCTTCCACGACAAGGACATCAGGACGCCCTACGATCTGGGTTCTGTCGGGGAGGATATCGTAGGTCAGGTGCGAGTGGATCGGGGCGCTCACCCCGTCGCGACCGGATTTGATGTCAGCGAGGAACCGCAGCAGGAGCGGCAGGTCGTAGCTTTCGGGGAAACCCTTGCGTTCCATCAACCCCCGGGCTTGCAGCTCGCGGTTGGGGTAGAGAAAGCCGTCTGTGCTCACCAACCCGACCTGGGGGCTACCCGGCCAGCGGGAGATCAGGGCGCGCAGTACACGGGCCACCGTGCTCTTGCCGGCGGCGACGCTGCCTGCGATGCCGACGACGTAGGGCACCTCCTTCTTCTCCTCGGCCAGAAACGCGCGCGCTGCCCGGTACAGACTCTGCGCGGCGTCCACGTGAAGGTAAAGGAGCCGCGAGAGAGGAAGGTAGACCTGTGTCGCTTCCTCCGGTGAGAGGTACGCCCCTATCTCCCGCACATCGTCTTCGGATAAAGTGAACGAGGCGTCTGCCGGCAACCTGGCCCAATCCTCGCGGGAGAGACGCACAAAAGGGTGGAGACTGCTCTGCCCGGTGTCCACGGTAGTGTACTCCTCTCACCCTCTCTTCGGGAGTCCCGATGACAGTCTTACACAAACTCTTCTGGGACGCTTCTCTAACCCATCCGTTCGGTATACCCGCCGCGTATACACGGGGTAGTCTTCGCTGCCCTTAGATCTACTCCTGAGGAGCGGCCGTATCCGTGGGCGTGACCGGGGCACACGCTTTCCGACATAGGGAGTGATGTAAGCCAAGAGTAGTTGAGTAGTTGGCGACACTGTTCTGGTGCTTTCCGCATCGGGTTTCGTGATGGTGTGTGAAGACTGCTACGAGTACTTCTACGAGTATGTCGCCCCACGGCGCATGATTTGGGGTAGGCTATCGCAGCGGAGCGTGAAGATCTGAACCAATGAACGCACTAGAACACACTAGAATTGTCGGGAGAGACTTTGCTGAAAACAATACTCATAACCGGTTCTATAGGGATGGTCGTAGGCTTTGCCGGCACGCTGTTGACTTTGTTTGGGGGCGGTAGCATCAGGGTGGAGTATGTGGAGTTCGCCGTAGCGCTGCTCCTGTTCCTGGTCATGCTGATCGGATCGTACTGGTTCGTGATAAGTGAGCCTGGCACAAGAGAGGGAAGGCAGCCAAAGAAGAAACGCCGGTTCCCCTGAGAGAATGATGTTCCACTAGCGTCGTTGCTTACTCTTGTTAAGGTTCCTCGAGTGAAGCTGCGAAAAGCTCGAGGAGCACTCCCCCACGTCTAACCAGAGCGCTCGGCGGCTACTCAATGTCCCTACCGCCTTCGGGTGTGACTCCTACCTTGTTGACGCGGGTTCCAGGTAGGACCCACAAATCTCCCGGCGGCGAATTCCGGATAAGCTCGAGATACCTCCTGTGCGGTGTATCCCTTCCTGGGGGTGGCACCGCCAGAGTGGGTGTTGATGAACGGGTAGAGGGTGCTTCGGGGAGGCCTACCTGGTTTGTCCTCCTCGACGTGGACCAGGTAGAGCAAGCGGCCCCGATCCGCCCACTCGTAGAGCCTCATGGTGCTATGGCCAGCTTCGACGATCCGGATCAGGCGCCCGATGAAGTTGATGCTGAAGGAACGGTAATCCCCCTCGCCGTAACCTCTGTCGACTTCCACGGTGATCGGCTCGTACACGTGTTCTCTCCTCGGACCGAGGGTCCGGCCGGGACGGAGGGGGGACAGCCCCGGCCGAATCCCGCGGTTACCGAGACCCTAACACCCCGAGTGTCAGAGGCGGTTAAGCGCCGGCGAATGTTACGTTAAGGCTCGTAGAGTCGGGAGTAGCTATCCTGCCGGACGCGAATTTCTGAACAGTGGAGAGACCATTGCAAGGATTCTGTCCCGTGGACGGCTCGATGTATTGCAGGGCTGTGCAATACGAAGGTCCTCGTGAGCCACAAGGGCAAGGAGCTTTTCAGGGGCTGCGGCTGGCTGTCCCCACTTCGAGCCTGAGTCCTAGGACGACGAGGTCTTGCTCGTTGCCGTCGAGTTCCGCGACGCGTGGGAAGTACGCCCATCTTTCGAAGCCGAAGCGTTCGAACAGCCTGAGGCTGAGTTCATTGCCGGCGAAGGCCCCCGCGGTCAGGGTCTTTATGCCCAGATCCGGAGCACGCCTGATGGCCTCTTCCAGCATGCGCCCGCCTATCCCCTTTCCCCGGTGGCCCTCCTTGACGTAGACGCCGATCTCGGCGGTCCCATTGTAGGCTGGCCTGCCGTCCCAGAAGTCGCCGAGGCTGAGCCAGCCTACTACCTCTCCGTCCTCTTCGGCCACCCGGATGGGACGTCTCCCCGAGTCGTGCTCGTAAAACCACGGCAGTCTCTGTTCGACGGAGACGGGCTCTGTGTCGGCCGACACTATCCGGGCCGGGATGATGGAGTTGTAGATCTCCACGATGGGCGCCAGATCCTCCAGCGTGGCGTCACGCATTCTCATGCCCGCGTTTCGATCCCCGCCCAGCGCTGTATCGCCAGCTTGCAATCCTCGAGCTCCGGTACCAGCGCGATCCTTATGTATCCTTCACCGCCGGCCCCGAAGGCCCGGCCAGGCGCCACGATTACTCCCTGCTCCATTAGCCGCAGCGCGTAAGCCTCGTCGTCCCCATCGGGTACCGCGACCCACAGGTAGAAGCTCGCTTCGGTGGGCAGATATTCGAGTCCGGCTTGCTCGAAGAACTCGGTGAAGAGAGCCCGCTTCTCGCCGAAGACGCGCCGCCGCTTGTCGACGTGGGCGTCGTCGTCCCAGGCCGCGGTCGCGGCGTCCTGAACGAAGGACTGGGTGGCCACGCCGATGGAAGGACGGAGCTTCCTCAGCGCCGCGATTAGCTCGGGGTCCCCGGCCATCATGGCCGAGCGGTAGCCCGTCATACCGCTGCGCTTGGACAGGGAGCAGAAGGCGAGGGTCCTCTGCGTGGTGATCTCCAGGATGGAAGGCGGGGGTTCGCCGGAGTAGATGTCGTTGTAGCACTCGTCCGAGAAGAGCAGGATGCCGTGGTTGCTGCAGAACTCGACCACGCTTTCCAGGTACTCGTACGTTGCTGTTGAGCCTGTGGGGTTGTGGGGGTAGTTGATCCAGAGTATCCGGGTGCGTTCGGGGTCTATTGCCTCGGGTTGCAGCAGGAAACCGTTCTCCCATTTCAGTTCCACGGGCAGAGACTCGCCACCGGCCAGAAGCGTGCCCCGTTCGTAGACGGGGTAGCCGGGCGTGCCGTAGGCGACGCCGCGCCGCTCGTGCGAGTGGTGCAGGAAGGCCAGAGGAGCGTGGAAGATGGCCTCCTTGGAGCCCGTTGCCGGCAGGACCTCGCTCTCAGGATCGAGCGCGACCCCGTGGCGGCGTTCCATCCAGCCGCAGAAGGCCTTGCGGAGTCTCTGCTTGCCCGCCGTGCTCGGGTATCTGCTGACCTCGGGGAGGCCGTCTATCAGGGCCTGGCGGATCCTCACGTCCGTCGGCTCGCGTGG
>DATDKO010000127.1:0-3222 GCA_036519935.1 Rubrobacter sp.
ACCTTCAATAACTGCAGGCTCTTTTCGTCCACGCTAACCTCCCAGCACCCTACGCCACCAGGGCCGGCGCTGTGTGCCCTCCTGAGACTCTACCCTATCGGGTCACCCTTCGGCGGCTACGCGCAAGCCCTTAGAAGCTATCCTCGTGCGTCTCGTGGGAATCCATCGGGGATTCATCGCCCGCTCCTACCGTAGAGGGTGCCCGGCGGTGGGCCCATAAGTGCTTGCACAACAAAACTGCACTCTACCGCCGGGTTTATCTTGCGGGCCCTCAAGTGCCGTCAAGCTCGCTACAAGCGGCTACTCGCTCATGTCCTCGATGGGGTGTATCCAGGAGACGGGCACGAGCTCCCCGCGCTCGATGAGGGCTTCTCTCTCATACGGCAACAGACCTAAGCCACCACAGGCTGTATCCAGTGCGGCGGCTCTATTGC
The DNA here is from genome assembly GCA_036519935.1 of Rubrobacter sp. GTDB lineage: Bacteria > Actinomycetota > Rubrobacteria > Rubrobacterales > Rubrobacteraceae > Rubrobacter_D. The sequence goes on from DATDKO010000127.1 coordinate 435, forward strand.
GTGCCCTTGTGAGGGTCTTTATCGACAACTCGCCGCTCTCAGGGTTGTAGTAATGAAGCGTGCCGTCCTCGAGGATGAAGCTCTCAAGGTTGCCTCGTGCGGCATGCTCCAGCCTGCGGACCCAGCCTCTAAGCCCCATCGGGTTCCCGCTTGATGCGCTTGTAGAGGTTGTTCAGGGCGGGGCGCCGCCTCGAATCGCCCTGTACCTCCTCGAGCGCGGCCTTCTCTTCGCCTCGCCTGAGGGTGGCTGCCATCTTCTCCCGCCACCCTTCAGGCCCCTCTGCTAGGTTCCCTATACTGGCGCTGTAGAGTCGCTCCAGGTCCGTGATGCGCTTCTCTAAGCTCCCCGCCATCTATTACCTCCGTTGTTGTGTGCAGCGTTGGCCTGCAGACCCTCCTCGAGCGCCTCCAAACGCTCGGTCAGTTCCATCTGTTCGCGTGCCTTCAGCTCGACGGAGATGGCTCGCAAATAGACGTTTAGGACCTGCGAGGCGACGGCTGCCACGCCCTTGTCCACAGAGCCCTCGAGTACATCGTCTGCGAGGTCGGAGAGGCGCTGCTTGATGTTGGCGAGCTCGGCTTGGGGACGACCCCGGCCCGCCCGTTTGCCACCACGAGCGGCAGCTGTTTGCGGGCCTGGGCGTTAGCCGGGTCATGCCACCAACAGTAGGTCTTGGGCGGTTCTACTCTTACCGTACATGGCGAGTTATCCCGCTTGGTTCCAAGGCAGCGGCTCATTAGCTTAGGCCCCCTCCCCCCGCCAAGCGTCCTCCCGCGTCGGACCCAAACCAGCGCCCATCGCCATGTAGTACATCCCGCGAACGCTGGTCGGCCACTCCGCAGCCGCCATAGCGAGGAGGGCAGTATCTAACTGATGTGCCTGAGTCTTCGAGAGGCGCTTTACGACACCAGTACCGTAAACACTCACGTCGCTGTCCCCTCTTTGCCCCGGTATGGGTGGTTCGGGTCGCACAGGTAGCAGCCATTGCCGTCGGCAAAGTCGTGTATGCATTTCGCCGTCTCGCGACGTCGCTTGAACTCCGCTACCGTTGCCGACTCTCCAGGCTCGAGATCGAAAGAGACCGGATCGAGGTGGCGGTGTGGCTCTCTCCTCAAAAGCACCCGACAGGCCCGACACCAAACTCTTGTCGCCCGTTTTCCCTTTATCTACGCGGTTTGGGTTGTCGGGATCTTCACCCGACACTTCGCCTCGCTCGCCCGACACTACCGTCTCAGGTCCGCCTGCAGCGGGGTGTCGGGCGGGTTCCGGAGAGGAAAGGACACCCCTCTCCGCCGCAGAATGCCACCACCTTCTCACCTGCTCGGGACGGGGAAAGCCTATGAGGAGATCGTCCTTGCGCCACCACGAAGGCTCCGCATCGGAGACGAGATCCAGTCCGCCCTCGACCTCTTTGAGGTGCTTTGCGCTCTTCGTGAGGTAGGTTTTGTGCTCCGCAACCGTAGAGTGATGTACCCCGGCCCTCTCCGCGATCTTCCTCAGAGAGAAGCCGTCGAAGGGACTCTGGCAGGACAGCTCGTAAACTGCGTCGAGGATAGCGCGGTGAGTGTCTGAGAAGTTGACCACCGACCGTTCGCATGTCGCCTTGAAGATGTTGTAAGCGGCTTCGTAGTCTTCTGGGACGGCGACGATGGCCCGCTCTCCGCTCGGAAGTTCTACAACTTCGCGGTTCCGCTGCTCTAGCCAGGCGTGAGCCAACATGAGCCCTAACAAATCTGTCCATAGCCGAGTGCCGTGCGAGACACTATCCGAGTCGAAACAGAACTCATCCCTATCAAGTTGGAAGACGACACGACGGCTCTGCGTGAGACTTCTGAGCGCGGCTCGCCATGCCTCTACTGTTGGGCCGTGGTCCTCTCCAACATGCCGTCATCGATGGCTTCCTTCTGCTAACATCCCTCATGGGCCAATCCTCCTTCCTGGGCGTTAGAGCCCGTATAGAGTGGTTGCAGACCATAAGGTACTGCGTAGGGGGGTCGGCCTTCTCATCTCATCTTCTTAGAACGCCGTTAGGGCGAAGTTCGCAGAATTCACCTTCTACGCACTCTGGTGAATAAGGGCAAAAAGAAGAGCCGGGGTGTGGCACCCCAGCCCCAGGTGCTCGTTCAGCTACTTCTCGTAAACGTTCTCCTCTATGATAGAGCGAAGCTGCTCGTCGGTGAACCCTTGCTCGGGGTGAATCTCGTCGGCGTGCTCGCGGGTTGCTTTGAACAGCTCTTCGTCGTTGTCGGCTTCCAGGTGGTGGACCTCTAGCGGACACTCCATCGCTCGCATGTGGACGTTTTCCCCTTTCCCTACGTTAGCCACCGAAGTGTTCGCGCCTATTGTAGCGAAAGAGGCGTAGATGGTGCTACTTCCGAGAATTCACCTAAGGAAGCTCGCATAAGTGCCCCCCCAGGCAGCTGGTCAAATAACGATCATCCTGGACCTCGTGCGGATGCAAGAGCCGTAACATCTGTGCAGCAACCCGAGTAAATATCCTGAAATGTTAGGAAATGCGGCAACGTAGAAATACGGCAACGTAGAAATACGGCGATTTGCAGGGATTCTGTACGCTTGAGAAACCTCTAGCAAACTATCTTACTGCCTTCACACGGCAGAGGTCGCTGGTTCGATAGGGCATCGCCCACTCTAAGTTCTACTTTTCAGATTGAGCGACAGAAGGAGAGGGACCTAGGAAACCTACCCACCCTCCGGTCCAAACCTCGCGAGCTGCTCGACCACCGACCGGCACATTGACCTCTAACAAACGGCTTGCGCACGCCAGGC
>DATDKO010000128.1:0-4849 GCA_036519935.1 Rubrobacter sp.
GGATCAAAGCCGTCGATGCGCGCATAGGTCACGAAGAAAGAGTAGGTGTTCCAGAGGGTGAGTAGATATTTGCGGACGGCCTCGTCGACCTGTCCCCTGGAGAAGCGCCTTGTATTGCCAGGGCTGGTGGCTGTGAAGAGCGCCCAGCGCAGGGCGTCGGCGCCCTGCTTCTCGAAGATATCCCAGGGGTCTATGACGTTGCCGAGCGATTTGCTCATCTTCTTACCCTCGGCGTCGAGGATGTGCCCCAGAACCAGGCAGTTCCTGTAGGCGCTGTTGCCGATCAACATCGTCGAGACGGCGAGCAGCGAGTAGAACCAGCCCCGGGTCTGGTCGACGGCCTCGCAGATGTAGTCGGCGGGGAACTGGCTCCGGAAACGCTCCTTGCTGGCTTCGCCGTGCGGGTAGCCCCACTGGGCGAAAGGCATGCTGCCCGAGTCGAACCACACGTCGAGGACCTCGGGGACGCGGGTGGCCTCCTCGCCCGTCTCGGGGTGCCTCAGGCGTACCCCGTCGATATACGGCCTATGCAGGTCATCTGGGACGGGGTCTATGGCGAGCTCCCCCAGCTCTCGCTTGCTGCCGACAACGACCGTATCGCCGGAAGCGGTGCGCCAGATCGGGAGCGGCGTGCCCCAGTAGCGCTCGCGGCTCAGGGCCCAGTCTATGTTGTTCTTCAGCCAGTCCCCAAAGCGTCCCCACTTTATGTGCTCGGGGACCCAGTTTATCTTCTCGTTCTCCGAGAGAAGCTCCTCGAGCACCGCGGTGGTACGCCCGTACCAGGCCTTCTTCGCGTAGTACAGCAAAGGCGTCCCGCACCGCCAGCAGTGCGGGTAGGCGTGCTCCAGCTCCTCGGCCCTGAACAACAGCCCCTTCTCGCTCAACTCCTCGACGAGACCCGCGTCCGCGTCCTTGACGAACTGCCCGGCGAAAGGCCCGACCCGCTCGTCGAACGTACCGTCGGGCCTGACGGGGTGGATCGTCGGCAGTCCGTACCTGCGGGCCGTCCTGGCGTCCTCCTCCCCGTAAGCCGGCGCCGTGTGCACGAGTCCGGTCCCCTCCGTGGTCGTCACGTAGTCCCCGAGAACGACGGTCCAGAGGTTCTTGTAGTCTTCGGTTCGCTCCACAGGTACGTAATCGAAGGGACGGCGGTACCTCGTGCCTTCCAGGTTCCGCCCTTTGGTTTTGGAGACTACTCTGTAGCTGTCCTCCCCGAGCACCTTCACGAGTAGCTCTTCGGCCAGAATCACACGCTCGCCATCTACTTCTACGGTGGCGTATTCCACGTCGGGCCCAACGGCGACGGCGGCGTTCGAGACGAGGGTCCACGGTGTCGTGGTCCAGACGAGGAGGCTGGTGTGCTCCTCATCCCGGAGGGGAAACCGCACGTAGATGCTCGGGTCCACCACGGGGTCAGGGTACTGTTGGTAGCCGAGGGCGACCTCGGCGGAGGAGAGGGAGGTCTGGTCGCGGGGGCAGTGGGGGCTAACCTTGAAACCCTCGTAGAGGAGGTCCTTCTCGTAGAGGGTCTTCAGGGCCCACCAGACGCTCTCGACGTATGAGTCATCGAGCGTGCGGTAAGGATCGTCCATGTCCACCCAGAAGCCGAGCCGCTCGCTCATCTTCTGCCAGTCCTCCACGTAACGGAAGACGGACTCGCGGCACAGGCGGTTGAACTCCTCGACGCCGTAGCGTTCGATATCCGCTTTGCCTTCGAGGCCTAGCTCTTTCTCTACCTGGATCTCGACGGGCAGACCGTGGCAGTCCCAGCCGCCCTTGCGCTCGACCCTGTAACCCTGCATGGACTTGTAGCGGGGGATGAGGTCCTTGAAAGCCCTCGCTAGCGCGTGGTGGAACCCCGGCCTGCCGTTGGCCGTCGGCGGTCCCTCATAGAACACGAAAGGCCTGTCCTCAGGCCTGCCGCGCACAGACTTCTCGAAAGCGTTCGTCCTCTTCCAGAGACCAAGGATCTCCTCCTCGAGCCTCGGAAAATCTACCTGCGGGCTGACTTTGGCGAACTTCATGCCACTGACCTCCTCATAAAAAGCTCCCGCCCCCAGGGCGGAGCGTCGCTCCACCGTAGGGACGGGAGCCTGCTTGAGGCCCTCGCGGTACCACCCTACTTGTCCGGAACCTCACGGTTCGGTCCTCTCAATGGCGTCGCGGTCTCCCGGAACGCACGCGCTGTAACGGGCTCGCCCGGCCGGTCCTACTAACCGTCTAGGCCACTCTCGCCTTCCGCTTTCGGCCGGCGGCTCTGGGAGGATGTTCGGGCCGCGTCCCGCGCCGGGCTTCCACCGTCCCCGGCTCGCTCTAACGGGGTTCTGCGACCTTACTCGTTCCCGTCATCGCCTGTAGAGAGTTTTGTAGCCAAAGAGAGCGGTCCTGTCAAGTCTGACGATGATCCGGTCCGCACAGGGAATTCGTAATGTACTTGTAAGGATTTGTATGGTCCAGGCCACGATCCGAGGTATAGACTCAAGAGAGCGTCTCAGAGCGAGAGGTATTGGAGAGCACCACCATGAGCAAGAAGACACAGAGCAGGATGCGTGCGGGTATCGCCGGTGTGGTCGGAGCCGTGGTCGCGTTCGGGATCTCGGAGTTGGTGCACGGGCTCTACTCCTCGGTTCCCTCGATCCTAGTGTCGATAGCCCAGCGGATTGTGGAGTTGACGCCTGGCGGGCTCGTGACGGCAGGCATCGAGCTCCTCGGCAAGGCTGACATACCAACGCTTATTGTAACGGTGCTCATCGGTACTGTGGCGATCACCTTCTTCCTCGGTAATCTCGCCGTCAGTCACCCGTCCCTGGCGCTCGCCGGCGTCGGCGTCCTCGCGGCCATTGCCACTGCCGCAGCCCTGGCAGATCCGTTCGTGGCCACGGTGCCGACCGTGATCACCATCGTCGGCGCCCTCCTCGCCGGTGCTGCCGTCACCGAACTCCTGTTACGCGCTGCGGGCCTCCGTGCCGCAGTGGAACCCACGGAAGGGCCTCCCCTGGCGGGCGAGCCTGGCAGCGCGGCCTCGCCCGTCATGAGGTCGAGGGAGGCCGGCTCAGAAGGCAGGATGGCCGTCGGACGCGGCGGATTCTTGCTGCTCGGCGGCGGCGCAGCCGTGGCAGGTCTCGCGGCCGCCGGTGTGGGACGCCTGCTTGGTGGTGGAACCGCGGAGAGCGCGGCCAGGCCCAAGAAGTTGGATCTGCCAGAGGCGCCAGACAAGAAACAGCCGGCAGGGAAGGGCGAGCAGGAGGGGGCGCAGAAGAGCACCGGAAAGACCGTCACCCATGATACGCTGCCGCAGCCTCCAGCGGATGCCTCCATCGACGTGCCTGGGATGCCGAAGCTTATTACGCCTGCGAGCACCTTCTACCTCATAGACACCGCGCTCACGTCACCGAGGATAGACGTGAACGACTGGACGCTCTCTGTCAAAGGCGCGGTAGACAACCCTGTCGAGTTTTCATACAAGGACCTCCTCGGCATGTCCACCCGCGAAGCGGACATCACGCTCTCGTGCGTCTCCAACACCGTCGGCGGCGGGCTCGTCTCGAACGGACGCTGGACCGGGGTGCTGCTCTCTGACGTTCTGGCGGAGGCTGGCATGAGCCGGGACAAGATCACAACCGCCTCCAGACAGCTCGTGGGCCGCAGCGTCGACGGCTTTACGGCGGGCTTCAAGACGGACATCGCGCTGGACGGGCGCAACGCCCTGGTCGCCTTCGGCCTGAACGGCAGCGAGCTCCCCATAAAGCACGGCTACCCCGTTCGACTCGTCATCCCAGGCCTCTACGGATATGTCTCGGCCACCAAGTGGCTCACCGAGATAGAGCTCACCAACTGGAACTTCGACGCATACTGGATCCAACGCACCTGGTCGAAGGAAGGCCCCATCAAGACCCAGTCCCGTATCGACACCATCAGCGCTGGCGACAACCTCTCCCCAGGCAAGAACCCTATAGGCGGTATCGCCTGGGCCCCACACCGCGGTATCGAGAAGGTCGAGGTCTCCACAGACGGCGGAGAGACCTGGAACACAGCCCGCATCGCAAAACAACTCGCCGAAGATACCTGGCGGCAGTACGTCTACGACTGGGAAGCTAGACCAGGCGATTACACCATCCAGGTGCGCGCCACAGATGGTAACGGCGAGACCCAGACCGCCTCGAAAGCACCTCCACACCCCTCTGGCGCCACCGGTTACCACACCATATATGTGACCGTGGGCTAGAAACCCGGTACAATATCTCAACTATAACGTTAGGGTCAGGCAAATGGGGGCGGGAAGATATGTTTCGTCGCGGAGAAACAAGCCTGTAACCAAAGTGTTTCCGTTACGTTACGAAACCGTTACATTGCGGCAAGCGTACCGTAACAGGCTAAGGGTAAGATTCAGATTAAACCGAGCCCCGGCCGATGGAACCGTTCCCCCCTCCAGATTCCATCGGTCGGGACGGTGTTTTTTCTGGGGGTTATCACTGGACAGTGCACCGAAGCTTTGGGCCCGCCGTACATATTTGTTAACGAAGGTCGGATGAAGGTCGGCGAGCTTCATAGTTTTGATCTCTCACCGCCCGAGGCCAGGCGGTTACAGGAGGAGTTGGCTTCCAGGGTCGTTGCGGGGCCGGTCCTCGACCTCTCCAGCGTGCGGTATGTGGCCGGGGCTGACGTCTCCACGCAGAACGACGTGGCCTATGCCACGGTCGTGGTGCTCGAGTTCCCCGGGCTCTCTCCCGTTGAAGTGCGGGGTTTCGAGGCGCCGCTCCGATTTCCGTACGTACCGGGGCTCCTTTCGTTCAGGGAGGTGCCGTCACTGGCCGGGGCTTTGCGGAAGGTCGAGACTAAGGTGGACGCC
>DATDKO010000129.1:0-41238 GCA_036519935.1 Rubrobacter sp.
CATCTGTATGCCAGGTGGCTATTTCTCGGGAGTGAACTTCTTAGAACTCCGTTAGGGCGAAGTTCGCAGAATGCACCACAGGCGAGCTTTAAGCTCTGTGAAGTTGCACTCTTGGATCACCGCCCTCGGTCAGCAATGCACGAAAGTACAGGACAGAAGTTCTTCCACTTTGGGGTGCATATCTCTCTAAACTGAGTCACGAACCACTCTTTCAGCAGCATCTCCATCTCCTCGCTGGAGAGGTTCTCGCCGAACCTGGTCGAGCCCTTGCAGGCCAGCGCTTTGGCGAGGTCTTCGCCGCCGGCGAGCGCATGGAGCGCCGCGAGCAGCGCGGCCTCGGGGTCGGTGACGGTCTCGGGCACGGCCGAGATCCGGACGGCACCCTCTCCGAAAGGCTCGAACCGGAATCCCAGAGCTTCCATCTCTGCCTCGAAGTTCAACACCTCGGGCGCGAGATCCTCGGGCAACCTGGCGACGACGGGGCTAGGAAGCTGGACCGCCTCCGCCCTCGGGTTCTCGGAGAGCCGCTCGTACAGGATGCGCTCGTGTGCGCCGTGCTGGTCCAGGATAATTAGCTCCTCGCCCTCCTGGGCGATGATGCACCTTCCGGCGAACTGCCCGATGAGCGTAAGCTCGTCGCTACCCTCCTCGGGGGGCGCGCCGCCACCCATCTCCCGCTCCTGGGCCAGCGCCGACCTGATGGTCCCGACCACGAGCGGGTAGGCCGATCGCCCACCACGCAACCGCACGGCGCTCTTGGCAGGATGCACGTTGACGTCAACCTCGCCAGGTCCGAGCTCGAGTCGCAAAAACGCCGCGGGATGCCGCCCTTTCGGCAACAGGTCAGCGTAAGCCTTGGCGACCGCAGGAGCGAAGGAATCGGCCTCAACGACCCTGCCGTTCACGGCGACGTGCAGGTAGCGACGGGTCGGGAAGCTGATGGCGAGCGGGCTGACGAAGCCCCATACCACAGGGTCCTCGAGCGCCACCAGGCTCCGCGCGAGCGAGAGGCCGTGGACCTGTGAGATGCGCTCCCTGAGGTCGGCCGCCGCGGGGAACGCCAGGGAGCGCCGCCCTTCCGAGCGGAGGAAGAACCCGACCTCGGGGCGGCTCAGGGCGAGCGATTCGACCACCGTCGCTACCGCGTTCGCCTCGGCCCGCACCGTGCCGAGGAAACCGCGGCGCACGGGCAGGTTCAGGAACAGGTCGCGAGCCTCCACCGTCGTACCTGGAGAATGGGCCGCCGACGCAGACTCGACTATCTTCCCGGCGAAGACCCGCACACGGGCGCCGAGGGAATTTTCTTTGCCGCGTTCGCGGCTCGTGAGCGTGAGATCCGAGACAGCGCCGATGGCGTGCAGTGCTTCCCCGCGGAAGCCCAGAGAGACAACGCTGGCCAGGTCGTCCGCCGTCCGGATCTTGCTCGTCGCGTGCTCCGCGACGGCGCGTTCCGCGTCATCGGGCGACATCCCCGAGCCGTCGTCGCTGACCCTGATCATGGCCACCCCACCGTCCTCGATCTCGACCTCGACTCTTCTAGCCCCCGCGTCGAGGGAGTTCTCGATCAACTCCTTGACGGCGGACGCTGGACGCTCGATGACCTCCCCGGCGGCGATCCTGTGCGCCACCTCGGGCGATAGCACTCGGACCCGTCCCGCATAGCCGGCGGCCTCTTCGGAGATCAGCCTGGGAAAAAGCCTCATCTGATCTCATCCGGCAAAGTCTTTGACGCCTTCGGCTTCGAGGCGGGTGAGGATCTCACCGGCCCTGTCGGTGACCTGGGGCGGTAGCCCGGCGAGCTTCGCCACGTGGACGCCGTAGGAGGAGGACTCTGCGCCGGACTCTATCCTGTGCAGGAACACGATCTCACCCCCCACCTCTTCGACGCTGGCTTTGTAGTTTCGGCAGCCGGGCAATACCTCCACGAGCCGCGTCAGTTCGTGGTAGTGGGTCGCGAAGAGCGTGAGGGCCTGCACGTCGTCGTGCAGGTACTCTGCGATAGCCCAGGCGAGGCTCATTCCGTCGTAGGTCGAGGTGCCACGTCCTACCTCGTCCAGGATGACCAGCGACCGCTCCGTCGCGCTGTTCAGGATACTCGCCGCTTCTGTCATCTCCACCATAAAGGTAGACTCCCCGCTCGCTAGCCTGTCCTCAGCGCCTACCCGCGTAAAGATGCGGTCGATTACGCCAAGAGAGGCCTCGTCGGCGGGGACGTAGGAGCCTGTCTGGGCCAGCAGGGAGATGAGGGCCACCTGCCTGAGGAAGACGGACTTGCCGGCCATGTTGGGGCCTGTGATGATCTGGAGTCGCGAGTCCCCGTCGACCTCTGAGTCGTTGGGGACGAAGGGCATCTCCAGGTTGTGCTCGACGACGGGATGCCTTCCACCGGAGATGCGGATGCCCCGCCCTTCTACGACCTCGGGGCGGCAGTAGCGCAGCTCGGTCGCCGCGGCGGCGAAGGAGGAGATCACATCGACGACGGCTATGGCGCGTGAGACCTTCTGCAGTTCAGGCGCGGCTTCCTTGACGGCGGCGCGTATCTCGGCGAGGATGCTGCGCTCGATGCGCTCGACCTCGTCGCGGGCCCCGAGCATCCGAGATTCGTGCTCCTTTAGTTCCACCGTTACGTAGCGGGCGTTGTGCTTGAGCGCCTTGCGGTGTTGGTAGCGTTCGGGGACCGCGCTCGTCTCCTTGCCAGCCACCTCGATAAAGTACCCTTCGCCGTCCCTGTAGCCTACCTTCAGGGTCTTCAAGCCCGTCTTGAGCCGCTCCTCGGCCTCGAAGCGCGTCAACCACTCATGGGCGCCGTCCCTGAACTCGCGCGCCTCGTCGAGCTCCCCCGAGTAGCCGAGGCGTATGATCTCACCGCTCTCCTCGGAGATCGCCGCCGTGACCAGCTCCCTTACCCCGGGCGGCTCTTCCATCGCCCCTAGCACTCGTGAGAGCAGAGAGGAGCCAGAAGATGCCGGCTCCAGCACCATCCTGAGAGGTCCGACCTCCTCTAGCGCACCCTTGAGCGAGAGCAGATCGTTGGGCGAGGCCGAAAGCCTTACGATGCGCGTGGCGATGCGCTCCACGTCGGGGATGTGTTCCAGATGCTCGCGCACATCCTCGCGCAGCATGTAGTCTCCGGTGAGCACGTCGACGGCCCCGAGACGTTGCCTGATGCGGTCCACCTCCAGCAGGGGCCGCTCCAGCCAGCGCCTGAGCGCGCGCCGGCCCATCGGCGTGCGGGTACGATCTATGGTCTCGACCAGCTCGTCCAGTCCCAGGTTGCGCCTCGTCGCCGCGTCGAGGATCATCCCCGTGCCAGGGTCGTAAGGACGGAAGGTCACCACCTGCTCCGGCGGACCGCCACCACGCAGGGAAGCGAGGTACTGGATCAAAGCCCCTGCAGCGCCGGCGAGCGCCGGGTGCCCATCGATCCCGTATCCTTTGAGCCCGGAGACCCTGAAGTGTCTCTTCAGCGCCTGCTCCCCCGCGGAGGGCTCGAACGTCCAGCGCGGGGCAGAGCTCACGGCGGCGCGCACCTTCGGCAGTCTCTCGGCCGCGGTTCGCTCAGGGACGACGATCTCGCGCGGCGCCCACCGCTCCAGCTCGGCGGGGAGCTGCTCCTCAGAGACCTCGGTGCCCGTGAACTCCCCTGTCGAAGCCTCGACGACGGCTATTCCAGCTCGGCCGTCCCTGACGACGAACGCGGCCAGGTAGTTGGCCTGCCCTGCGGAGAGGACGTTGTCCTCTATTACGGTGCCAGGCGTCAGAATACGCGTGACCTCACGGGTGAACTGCTTGGGTTTCGTCGGGTGCTGCCGCTGCTCGGCGACGGCGACGGAGTAACCCTTCCTGAGGAGGGTGGCAAGATGCTCCTGGAGGGCGTGTCCTGGGACCCCGGCCAGCGGGACGCGGCCCTCGCCGGCCGCCTCGCGGCTAGTCAGCCGGATCGAGAGCGCCTGCGAGATCCTCTTCGCGTCCTCCTCGAAGGTCTCGAAGAACGTCCCGACCTGGTACAGGAGGATCGTCTCCGGCGGAAGTTGCGCCTTCAGCTCCGCGTAACGTCCAAGCATGTAGCTATTCTACGGCCAGAACCCCGCTTCGTCAGCCCCGAATCGCATGCCGGGCACGGTAGATCCAGGGATCACAAGACGGCTGTCACCGCTGTACGCGTGGCTCGGAAAGAGCTAACTTAGCGTTGGTCTGTAATGAGGAGAGGAGCGAGAGTGAGTCCGAAACCTGTGATCCTGGACGTAGACCCCGGCCACGACGACGCCGTGGCCCTGATGCTGGCCTGTGGCCACCAGGATCTTGACCTGCTCGCCGTCACGACCGTCGCCGGCAACGTCCCCATCGAGAAGACCACGCGCAACACCCTGCGCGTGCTCTCCCTCGTCGGGTGTACGCACGTGCCTGTGGGCGTTGGCGCTTCGGAGCCCCTGGTACGACCGCTCCACACTGCCGAGGACATACACGGCAAGAGCGGGCTGGACGGGCCGGAGGAGATCCCCGAAGCCGGCTTCGAGCCCGACGAAAGGGGAGCTGTCGCACTTATCGCGGACACCCTGCGGGCCTCTACGGAGCCCGTCACCCTCGTCCCTGTCGGCCCGCTCACCAACGTCGCCGCGTTCCTGCACGAGCATCCCGACCTGAAAGAGCGCATCGCGCGCATCTCACTCATGGGCGGGAGCATGGGCCTTGGCAACACTACGCCGGCCGCCGAGTTCAACATCTACGTCGACCCCGAGGCGGCCCGTGAGGTCTTCGAGTCAGGACTGCCCATAACGATGTCGGGCCTCGACATAACACACCAGGCCGGCGCCGGTCCTGACGAAAGGGCGCAGCTGCGGGCCACAGGTAGGGTGGGAGGTGTTGTGGCCGGGTTTCTGGACTACTTCGCCGCCACCTACGAGCGCGTATTCGGCTTCGACGCCCCGCCCCTGCACGATCCCGTCGCCGTCGCGGCGGTGCTCGAACCCGGCCTGCTGAAGACTCGCCCGATGCGGGTCGACATCGAGTGCGAGAGCGACCTCACCCGCGGGGAGACCGTCTGCGACTTCTACGGTGTGACAGGCAGCGCGCCGAATGCCGAGGTCGGCGTCGATCTCGACCGCGAACGTTTCTTCAAAGTGCTGTACGGGGCGTTGGGACGCCTGTAGAACGGGAAGGCAGCACGCTCAGGACTGCATCTTCCGCTTTCAGCACTTCAGCTAGTCAGCGACGCGGGCCATGCGCAGCGAGCGGACCACGAAGGCGTCGAAAGTTGCGAAGGCCGGAATATCTCCTAGTGAGACTTCGAGTTTGGCGTGGTCGAGCGCCCCTGTTACCGTCACCCTGCGCTGAGGCGCGACGCGCTCGAGCGCGTACGACTGTGAGGGAGGGAAGTACTTGTCGCGGGGACCGGTGGCGAGCTCGACGGGATCGCGTATCCTTCGCGTGCCGGCGAGCGGCGAGAGCTCTTCGAGGTCGTGGCGCACGTCGTCGGGGAGATTGGCGTAGAGCGCAGCGAAGCGTTCCGGCTTACGGTTCGCGAGCAGTCTGACGACGCTCCTGGCGCCCGGTCCGAGGTCGTCCGTCCGGCTTCCGCGCACGCCGGAAAGCGGATCTGGGCTCTCGCGGCCCGCCCTTTCGAGCTCGGCCGCGAGCGTAAGCTTGTCCTCGCCCGGCGGCAAGGCGGCGACGAGAGAGCGGCCTACGACGTAGGAGAGGAAGGAGTCTGCTTCGTAGCGAACCAGCTCTCCTCCGGGCCGGCGGTAGTGGCCGGTGGTCGCGAGGCTCAGGACGGTTTTTATGTTCGAATAGGGGGCCACCCCTGCGACGAGGGAGACCTTTCCTCTGAGTGCGGGATCCTCGGCGGCCAGGAGGGCTAGAGTGGCGCCCGTCGAGACCCCTACCAGGGCCACCTTTCCGTCTTCGACGTCGGGCCGGCCGGAGATCTCACGCGCGACTTGCGTGGTGGCATCAGCGGTCTGCGGTGTGATCCTAGCCTCTGTCAAGCCAGGCAGGTCGGGCACGACCACGAGGTATCCGGCCCGCGCGAAGCCCTCGGCCAGATTCCGCACCTCGGGCAGTTTTCTTCCTTCCCGCACGGCCCCGTTGACCAGGAATATAGCCGGCCACGGCCCATCCCCCGCAGGCCTCGCGACGAGAGTGGGGTTGCCAGCCACAGGGACATCCTCGAAACCAGGCTCGCCGCTCACGGCTTCGGCCGCAGGTGTCAGTACAGGCGCGTCGAGGACGGAGGAGATTACCACGACGGCACGCGCCTGCGCGTCCACCCACGACCAGTACGAGACGAGCAGCCCGATCACAACCGCGAGCAACACGAGGTAGAAGGCGCGCCGGAGCCTTCTACCAAAGAGTCTTTCTGCCGAATCCTTACTCCGCAACGCCCCTCCCGCCGGAGACGATCTCGTCTACCCGTAACTATGCTACGCAGACCACCGTCTGTCCACAGCGGGTCGGATGTTGTTCTGTCCAGAAGGATTCCTTTTACACTCTCACGGGTAAACTCGTAGTCTTGCAGGCGGACATCTCTAAAGAGGAGGAACTTCATGGCAGACCTGCCACAGCAGGGCGAGTCATTGCCCGACCTGGAACTCACGACAGAGAGCGGGGAACATATCGGTACGAGAGGACTAACGGGCCAGAAGACAGTTCTCTACTTCTACCCCAAGGACGACACCCCGGGCTGCACAAAGGAAGCCTGCGCCTTCAGGGACCGCATGGACGAATACGCGAAGGCGGGTATACAGGTCTACGGCGTCTCGCTCGACTCCCCCGAATCTCACCGCGAGTTCCGCGAGAAGTACAGCCTCAACTTCCCACTCCTCACCGACGAGGGTGGCCGCGCTTCGGAGGTCCTCGGGGTGCTACGCGAGGACCGGAAGCGGACGAAACGCGTCACCTTCCTGCTCGACCCGGAAGGCAGGATCTCCAAGGTCTACCCCGAAGTCACCCCGAATACCCACGCTGAGGAGATCCTGGAAGACGCCGCCTCGATATAGTCTCTGAAGGTATAAACGCTGTCATAGCATGGCACGCGTCAGCCCACCAGGAGTCGAGAAAGGCGCAGGTGCACGTCCTCGTCCGTGACGTAGTAGGTGCGGCCTTCTGGTGTAACAGACATGCCCTCGACGCACGGTAGGGTTGGGAACTCCCGGACGAACTCGGCTGTGAGGGATACTACGCGCCCACCTCCCGAAAGTTCCTGTGAGCACTGACCCTACGGGTTCGTAGGGTCGTCTAGACGCGGCCCTTAGCGGTAGTCCCTCAGGAAATCCATCACGATCCGGTTGAACTCTTCGGACCGTTCCATGTTGGGCACGTGGGCCGTGCCGTGCATAACAACCTTGCGCACGTTCGGTAGCTCCCTCTCGAGCAGGTCGGCTGCGGCGAAGACGCTCGGCTGGTCCTCTTCTCCGACAATGAGCAACGTCGGGGCCTGAACGTCAGGGAGCCGGTCCGCCGCGGGCGGTTCCGGTTCCCACTCATCGCCCAACCCCGAAGCTTCGTTTCTGAGGGCGATCAGGTTCATCTCCCGGACCAGGTCCCTGACGGAGACGTCTACGTCCTCGGGGGATCTCCAGGGGCCGTCGACCCAGATCTGGACCTCCAGCTCGGAGACCCGCTCCAGGTCCCCGGCCTCTTCGGCGGAGACGATCTCGTCCCACTGCCTTGGGGGGTCGATGTCAGGCCCGAACCCGCCCACGGCAGATCCAACCAGGATGAGGTTGCCGACCCTCTGCGGGTACTCGAGCGCGAAGTCGAGCACTGCTCCTCCCCCCATCGAGCAGCCCACGAGGTGCGCCCGCTCGACGTCGAGAGAGTCGAGCAGACCGCGCAGGTCCTCGTGGTGGGAGAACGGTAAATCCACCATCGCGGTCATCCCGAAGCCACGCATGTCGTAGCGGATGACCCTGTAGCGGTCGGCGAAGGCCTTGAGTTGGTCTTCCCACATCCTGCTGTCCGCGATCCCCGCGTGTACGAGGACCAGCTGCTCCCCTTCTCCCGCAACCTCATAGTAGAGCCGCGCGCCGTTGACCTCGGCCATGCCAGTCTCCCGAAGCATCTCTTCCCTTTCCCAGATACGTTTACGTCTCTTCCGACCCCGTTCCCGTGCGCAGGGTGGCACGTCGGCCCCAGGGTTCTACCTGTTTTCGGCTGGACATACTCTTTGAAGGCGCATCGGTTGCCCGGATGGGGCAAGGCCAGTATACGCTCCCCGCGCCTGCGGCACAGGAGGGTTGGCTGCGGGCGTAATTCGCTACGACCACTGCGTCAGCGGCCGCTGCTGCGCCTCGCCGTCCACTTCCAGATCCACCTTCTCATTGAAGAAGCACAGACGGCCTTCTATGTCGGCGGCTGCGGGTATGGGCGTCGGGTAGTACCAGACGATTGCTTCCCTAGTCTCACCGCCAGCCTGCACCGAGTAGTAAGACGCAACCCCTTTGTAGGGACATTCCGTGTTCTTGTCGCTAGGGAGTAGTACGTCCTCAGAGACATCTTCAGGAGGGAAGTAGTAGCGAGACGGCAGACCGGTCTCGAAGAGGATCCTGGGACGATCCGTCTCCGCCACGACCTCCCCATCAACGAGGATCTTGACTTGCCTGGAGCTCTTCAGGACGTCAACGCGATGATAGGGGTCACGGGGGTGGACAAAGACCTCCTCGTCCTCTTCGTACCAGTGATCTAAGTTGTTCCACATCTACTAACCGCCTTCGGTTACGGTTCCACGCCTCGCTGGACGAGGGTAGCAGTCGCAGAGTAGTGTTGTTGAGGATTTAGAGCAAGGAGGCACAGCCTGCACCTTTTGCGGTTGAACATCTCCCTCTGGATCAGTTTGTGAAGGTTCGAATCCTTCTCCGGCAGCTAAGAAAATGCCCGCAAGCAGCGGATGAAGGAGCTGGATCCTACTCCCCGGCCATGCCACTGCGCTGCAACCGGACCGTCTACAATGTTGCGCATTAGAACGGTACTCTCGTCGCATGAAGCATAGATAGCTTCTTGTGATCGACCAGCAGTAGTCGAATAGTTATCCTGGTTCCCTTCACTCGCGCACTTCCGGCCTCGGTGCGCTCGATGCGGTCATGGCTTACAATCTCGTCTCGTGACAGACCTAAAGAAGGCGGCCATCTTTACGGAGGTCTCTTTGATGCTAGCCGCCGTCTTCTGGGGCGCCAACTACGCGGCGACGAAGTACGCGGCCGAGTTCATGCCTCCACTGCTCATCGTGGCCTTACGCTTCACAGCAGGCGGTATCTTGATGTTCTGCCTCCTCCGCATCCTGGAGCCAGCGGACAGGCTCAAACCGAAAGACCTTCTCTCCGTGGCGGGCCTGGGGTGCCTCGGGGTGGCGATCGGCCAGACAGCTTTCACCTTCGGCGTGAGCATGACCAGTGCTGCCAACACCGGTCTCATCTTCGCCACTGCCCCCATCTGGGGACTGTTCCTGAGCCTGATGCTCGGGTTGGAGAGGCCCACGCGGAGGGGCATGGTGGGCGTGGGGCTTTCGATCCTGGGTGTCGGCATCGTCTTCTACGAGGGCCTCGGGACCGAGGGTACGAGCCTGGCCGGAGATCTCTTCGTGCTCGTGGCGGCGATGGCGTTCGGGAGCTACACCGTACTCTCGATGCCGGTGCTGGAGCGTCACTCGCCGCTGGCGGTGGCGACCTACTCCTTGCTCTTCGGGGGGCTGGTCGTCCTGCTGCTCTCTTCACCGTACCTTACCGGTTTGGAGTGGGGGAGCGTCGGCATCGGAGCATGGGCGGCTGTGGGCTTCTCGGCGGTCTTCGCCACCGCTTTCTCCTTCTCGGCCTGGCAAAGGGGCGTATCCCGCATCGGGGCCAACAGAGTTCTGGTCTACCAATATTTGATCACCATCACGGGGGTTGCCTCAGGCATCGTCTTCTTTAGCGAGGTGCTCGGGATCGAGAAGCTCGTAGGCGGGGCGGTCATACTCGTGGGTATATACCTGGCCCGGCGCCAGTGATGGGTGGGGGACGTTCACGGATCCAAGTGCCGCGAAAGATCGGTACCGAGCGCGGCCGTTCTCAGCAGAGAGTTCAGCAGAGAGAACTCAGATGAGGCAAGCACAACATTGTCCAACTCGCTCCAGAACTGCAAGAATTTAACGGGGTGCGTGGTTCTGGCTCTTTTTCGTGCCTGTCGAATTGACCGATGATCCATAAGAAGTATTCTCCAGACCGAAGCTGAAAATGTAGGCACGTGCCGAACCGTCATCCTCCAGCTTGCCGGCTTCGATCCCAGCGAAACCTGCTCTTGACACGGCTTCGACCCACCGGGTAGCAAGAACCGCGCTGGTACCAGCGCACGCGATAACCGCGACGATCGAGACGAGCATAGCCATGCCCAGCAACCCTGCGCCCGTGAACGTTCCTCTACGCCTGTGGCGTGAGATATCCACTACTGCTGCAAGCCAGAGGGCTACTATCGTGAAGGTCAACAAAGGCCACAAGGCATACTCGAGAACAGAAGTCGCCGGAGCATCCATGCTACATCAGGTCCTCGTTTGCGAGGTGATCCGGTCCCCCATTGTTCTGGGGACGGCCTGACGGTAGACCTCGTAAGCCATCTGTAGGTGTTCCTTCATCCGCATCCGGGCCAGCGCCTCGTCCTGGTCGAGGATGGCTTCGTAGATCAAGCGATGTTGATCTTGAGAGACCTGCTTCGCCTCAGGCAAGACGTATCGCTCGGCCAGCGTACTGATCGTCATACAAATAGATAGCATGAACAAACTCAGCAGCCTGTTCTTGGAAGCGCTCGCGATAGCCCTGTGGAACGTTATGTCCGGGAAGTAAGCTTCAAAGTCCTTGTCCTCGTCGCTCTCGATGATCCTCCGCATCATCGCGAGATCCTGCTCCGTTCGCCGGGTGGCGGCCATGTCCACCGACAGGATCTCTATGGCCTCCCTGGCCGACCACAGCTCCTCCAGCGTCAACTCGTCCGTGTCCAGCAGCAAGGTTATAGAGTCCGTCAGGTACTCCGCTACCCCGACGTCGTCTAGCGACTTGACGAATGTTCCCCCTGTGGGTCCCGTCGAGCTCTCCAGCACGTTGAGCGCCTCAAGGACCTTGAGAGCCTCCCGCACCGTCGGCCGGCTGACCCCGAGGGAGCGCGCCAGATCCGTCTCCGGAGGCAGCCTGTCGCCCGGACGCAGCTCCCCGGAAGAGATCTCGCCACGTACATGGGCGATTATTTGCTCATAGGACTTGCGTGCCTTCCGCGTTCCGTTCAGGCTCTCTTCTCCCGTCATGCCACAGATCACTTCGCAGTGGTGCAACACTAATTGTAAGGTAAGTGCTTCGTTACTGTACAAGCCCACCGCATTTTTGTCTTTGCCGCTTCTCCCACCGTCCCACGAGCCGCTCCATGAGACCAGACACCGATGAAGCACGAATGAATGGGCGATGGATCTCCAGCACGGCGGCGCGCTCAACACCAGGTGCAGCGAGATTCTCAGCTTCTACCCGGCCTTTCCTGCGGCGATGAGGCACCTGGCCACTTCGGGGCACGGGACGAGCAGTTTGCAGGAGTATTTGTTTGACAAATTATCGGCGTTTGGCTATCGTGCCTCTTGGGTGTTTGGGGTTTAGCGACGTAGGGCGGTGTTCGGCGCTAGGCCACCGGACCATGGGCTGATGGATCAAGGAGGACGGTTGAGATGAGTGAACGACCAAGTCAGCCGGGTGAGGGCTCTGTCGGAGGGACGGTAGAGGGGATACAGACTACCTTCTCTACGCGTGAACTGGTCTACCCCTCGATCATAGCTTTCCTCGCCTGGGTTGTCTGCGTCTACGACTACATAATGTTCGGGACGCTTCTGCCGAAGATGGCGGATGACTTCGGCTGGGCGACCGCGACGAGCACCGCGATCGCGACCATTGTGTCGATCGGGACCTTCTTCGTAGCCATCTTCGTGGGCCCGATGATCGACTACGTCGGTCGAAAGAGGTCGCTGATCATTACCACGGCCGGCACGGGTCTTAGCTCCCTCCTGACGGGATTGACCCCTGGGGTGTTTTCGGCGCCTTACCTGTCGGTCATCCGGGCCATCTCCGGCCTTGGCTATTCCGAGCAGGCGGTCAATACCACCTACCTCAATGAGCTCTACGGTAACCGGAAGAGCCGGGGGTTCATATACGCCTTCATACAGGGCGGGTGGCCTATAGGAGTGCTGCTCGCGTCGGCCTTTACGGCGCTGTTGCTGGCGTCGGTCGGATGGCGCGGCGTTTTCATGCTCGCCACCATACCGGCGCTCATAGTCGCGGCTCTCGGCCTCAGGCTCAAGGAGTCGCCCAGGTTCCTGGCCATGCAGCGGGTCCGGCAGCTCGAGAAGGAGGGCCGGCACGAGGAGGCCGTCGAGTTCGGCCGGCACTTCGACATCGACGTGCATCACGTGCAAGAGACGACCCTGCAGCAGATCTTCGAGCCGGACATCCGGCGGCACACGATCTTCCTCTCCCTCGCCTTCCTTACCAACTGGATCGGCATTCAGGTCTTCGCCGTCCTCGGGACCACCGTGCTTACCGAGGGCAAAGGGGTCTCGTTCGGGAGCGCGCTGACAGTTCTCATTATCTCCAACGCGGCCGCTTACATCGGCTACCTCTGCCACGGGTTCGTGGGCGATCGCATCGGACGGCGCCTCACCATCGCCGGCGGCTGGGTGATATCCGGTCTCGCCTACTCGCTCATGCTGTTCGGGCCGAGTTCCGATACCTTCGTGCTGACGATGTACACGATCGGGCTCTTCTTCATCATCGGACCCTACGCGGCCCTGCTGTTCTTCATGGGCGAGTCGTTCCCAACCAGGGTGCGCGGCACGGGCGCCTCGTTCGTGAACGCGATGGGCCCGATCGGGGCGATCGCCGGAGGGGCGTTGCTCACCGCGTTCCTCTCCGTGAGCGGGGAGAACATGGTGCTCTCCGCCTTCCTCAGCGGCGGTGTGGCGACCATCCTCTCCGGGCTCTTAATGCTGGGCACCCGGAACGTGACCGACCCGCGCGAGGCCGAGTTGGTGGAGGGTTCTACCGCTACGTGAGGTGACCCGCGTTTCGAACGCTGAGGAAAGAAGCAAAGGGGCGCGCCGGATCCGGCGCGCCCCTTCGTAGTAATGAGCCAGCGAAAGGAGGGCGACGATGACGCCTGAACGCTCCCGGATCGCCCTGGTTACCGGGGCGGGAAGCGGGATCGGCCGCGCCATCGCCGAGATGCTCGCGCAGAACGGCGAGCGAGTCGTCGTCAACGACCTGAACGGTGAGACCGCCGACGAGGTCGCCGCCGGGATAAAGGAGTCGGGCGGAGAAGCGGCAGCCGCCCCCGGCGACGTATCGGACGCGGAGTCCGTACAGCGGATCGTGGCGGCAACACACGAGGCTTACGGTTCTCCCGAGATCCTGGTGAACAACGCCGGATTTCTGCAGCAGAAGCGGTTCGTCGATTTGACGGTCGAGGACTTCGACCGGATGATCGCGGTGCACCTGCGCGGCACGTTCCTGTGCACCCGCGCCGTGCTGCCCGAGATGCTCTCGCGGGGCAGCGGCATCATAGTCAACGTAGCTTCTCAGCTCGGCCAGATCGGTGGCATCGAGCTGTGCCACTATAGCTCTGCCAAGGCGGGGATCATTGGCCTGACGAAGTCGCTGGCCCGCGAGGTCTCGGCACAGGGCGTCAGAGTAAACGCGGTCGCGCCCGGACCCATCAACACCGAACTCGTCCTTGGCCTCTCCGAGGAGTGGCGTAACGCCAAGGCCGCCGAGCTTCCCCTGGGACGTTTCGGAGAACCGTGGGAGGTGGCCGAGACGGTCGCCTTTCTCGTCTCTGACGGGGCCGCGCTCTACGTTGGCCAGACGCTCGGTCCCAACTCCGGAGACGTGATGCTGTGAGCGTGGCGGGTTCGAGAGGGAGTAACGCACGTGGATAATCCGGAGAAGCCCACGACCCTGATCACCGGCGCCGGCATCGGGATCGGCGCAGCAACGGCCCGCGCGTTCGCGGACGCCGGCTACCGGGTGATCGTCACGGACATACTGGAAGGCGAAGGCAGATCGGTCGCCGGCGACATCGAGTCGGGCGGCGGCGAGGCCGAGTACCGTCACCTGGACGTCACGAACACTGACGAGGTTGACGCTGTGGTATCGACCGTTCAGGACCGGTACGGGCCGCTGCACGCGGTCGTGGCCAACGCCGGGATCGCCCACCGGGTACCCCTCACCGAGCTGACGGACGAGAAGTGGGACCACACGCACGACGTGGATCTGAAGGGGGTAATGCGTGTCTGCCGGGCTGCGGCTCCGGCCATGAGGGCGGCCGGAAGAGGGAGCATGATCGCCCTCTCTTCCATCATGGGCGTCGCCTACGGGTGGGACAAGCACGTCCAGTACTCGGCGGCTAAGGCCGGCGTCGTGGGCCTCGTGCGCGGCCTGGCAGTGGAGCTCGCCGGAGACGGGGTGCGCGTCAACGGCATCGCGCCGGGCTACATCCGGACCGCCCAGGCGCTCTCCGAGGAGCACTCGCTGGGTCCCGAGGGGCTGGAGAGGGCCGCGGAGTTCATCCCGATGGGCAGGGTTGGTGAGCCCGAGGACGTCGCCGACGTGAGCGTGTTTCTGGCCTCGGAGGAGGCCCGCTACATCACCGGTCAGGTGCTCGTTGTGGACGGCGGGCTGCTCGTGGGCCGCTACTAAGTAGTCAGGTCGAGATCATCTTCTTCTCCACGCCGACTCCGGCGGCAAGTGCCCGCTCGTACTCCAGCGGCACCGTCGCCGAGTCCTGGAGGGCGAACCCTGTCGAGTCGAAGACGGTGATGTCGCTGTCGGAGGTGCGTCCTTCGAGCTTGCCGGCGACGACCTGCCCGATCTCGCCCGCGATGTCGTCCTCAGAGATCACACCTTCCCGGAGGGGAACGTTGATCTCCCCGTCGGTCCGGCACTGGCGGATGTCGTCGACGAAGATGCGGGCTCGTTCGAGGATCTTGGGATCCAGCTCCTGATCGCCTTCCTTGTCCGCTCCCACGGCGGCGATGTGGGTGCCCTCGGAGATCCAACCGTTCTCGACGATCGGTCCCCTGGCCGGAGTGACGGTTACGACGACGTCCGCGCCGCGCACAATCTCCTCCAGATTGGTAGACGCCCTGATCTCGAAGTGGTCGTACTTTGGCTGCTGACTCTGCACGAAGTCGTCGAGGGTCGTTTGCGAGCGGCTCCAGACGCGCACGTCTTCCCACCGGAAGACCTCGTTGCAGGTTGCGAGGGTCCCTTCGGCCATGTTCCCAGCGCCGACGATGGCGAGAACTTTGCTGTCCTGGCGCGCCAGGTGCTTCGCGGAGACAGCCGCGGCGGCACCGGTGCGCATCACAGTGTGGTAGCTCCCGTCGCAGATCGCCAGCGGGAACCCGGTCTCGGGGTGGGTGTAGATGAGAATGGAGAAGACGGTAGGGAGGTCGAACCTGGCGCGGTTCTCCTCGCGGATAGAGACCCACTTGCAGGCCGCCGCCTCGGGTTCCTCGATGTAGGAGGGCATCACCTCCCACTCGCCCGGGTACTTGTCGAGCACGATGTGGCCCTTCGGTTCCATATAGTAGCGGCCCTCGCCGTGCATGCGGTAGGCGTGCTCGACGCAGGCATTGTACTCGTCCGGGGTGAGCAGGCCCATCATGTCGGTGCGGCTAAGGATCAGGGTCTTTCGGTTCCTCCAACTCTCCACAGGCTTCTTCCTTTCCATGTTAGACGCAGCTTCCGGTGAACCCGGGGGCGGACCGCTTCAGATATCGAGCTCTCGTAGTACACGCTCGGTTGCTTCCTGAAGAGCGGCGAGGTCTTGGGCGCTCCAGGCGCGGGGACCCGGAACGTAGTGGACCGAGATCACACCTATCAGGCCATCGTCGCGCACGAGGGGCGCGACCATCTGCGCCCTCACGCCGTAGAGCTCTATAAGCTCCGGTGGCGGGGCAGGATCCGCCGTCGAGCAATCCTCCTGCACGAGCGGTGTTCTCTGTTCTTCCAGGAACCTGATCGGCGAGGAGTCACGCAGGTTGCGTATCGAGGTATCGCCTCTGATCGAGTGGACGCCGGGCGCCAGGGCTTCTGCCACGACCTCATCAAGCCCGGCGTCCTGATCCAGCAGGTCCAGACGCAGGGTCGTCCGGCTCGCGCCCGTTGATCTGAGAAGTTCTTCGAGTATCTCCCGAAACGGCGTACTTTCGGCCATGTCACTACGCCGACGCGCCGGACTTCCGGGCCACGCTCTCGATGTAGGCCGAGGCGTCTTCGGAGGAGACGACATCGGCGTACTTGGCCTGGATGTCGAACAGGTTGGCCTCGTGCGGCTCCTGCGCCCGGTCGCCGACGCACTCGCGCGGGACGAGCGTCGGATAGCCGTACTGGAGGAGGTCTATCGCCGTCGCCCGGATGCAGCCGCTCGTCGTCGCGCCGCACATGATGACCGTGTCAACGTGCTGAGAGACGAGGATCGAGGGTAGGTTCGTGCCGAAGAAGGCCGAGGCGCCCTTCTTGAGGATTACCGTCTCTTCTTCCCTGCGACCGAGACGCGGGTCTATCTCGACCCATTTGCCCCCGACCTGGAGTTCGGCAAGGCCGGGAGCCTTCTCGAGCCAGAGGGAGCCGTCTTTGAGGTTCTCCTCGAAGCCGATGGTGGTGAAGATGACCGGAAGTTCAGCCTCGCGCGCCACGTCGAGGAGGCCCCTCGTCGCTTCGACCTCTTTTGTGAGGTCCGCTCCCATGGCGCACTCGGGATCGGTGAAGCCACGGCTGAAGTCGACCACGAGCACAGCCGGGCGCGCGCCGAGCGTCACGCTCTGCCCGAGCCGGGCGCGCTGGTAGACCTCGCGCGTCTGTTCGCTGCTCATGTGATCACCCCGTCCTTCCGGGACCGCCGGGAAGCTCTTCACCGAAACGGGCGCGCCTCACGAACTTGCCGGCGCCGGGCTTCCCGACTAGCCTGTCGCCTTCCACTATGACCTGTCCCCGAACGAGCACCACCTCGGGGGCGCCGCTCACCTCCGTCCCCTCGAAGAGGTTGTAGTCTATATTCGAGTGGTGCGTCTCGGCGGAGATCTTCACCCGCTTCTCGGGGTCGAAGACGACGATGTCGGCGTCGCTCCCAACCGCGATGGTGCCTTTGCGGGGGTACATACCGAAGAACTTCGCCGGGTTGGTAGAGACGAGCTCGACGAAGCGGTTCATCGAGAGGCGGCCTTGCCGCACGCCGAAGTGGTGGAGCATGTGCAGGCGGTTCTCGATCCCCGGTCCGCCGTTGGGGATCTTGGAGAAGTCGTCCCTGCCGAGCGTCTTCTGGCCGTCCCAGTTGAACGGGCAATGGTCGGTGGAGACGACCGAGAGGACGTCGGTGGCGAGCGCGTGCCAGAGGTGCTCCTGGTTCTCCTTGGGCCGCGGCGGCGGCGTGTAGACGTACTTGGCTCCTTCGAAGTCCGGCTGATCTAGCGCCGTCTCGTCGATGAAGAGGTACTGAGTGCAAGTCTCGCCCCAGGCGTGCCAGTCGTTCGTGCGCGCCTGCGCGATCGGGTCGATCGCCTCCTTGCAGGAGACGTGGACGACGTAGAGTGGGGAGCCGGCGATCCGTGCGAGTTGTATAGCCCGGTTCGTGGCTTCGCCCTCCGTAATGGGAGGACGCGTCGCGGCGTGCCACTTCGGCTCGGTCTTCCCCTCCGCGAGTGCCTGCTTGACGAGGACGTCTATGGCGTCGCCGTTCTCGGCGTGCACCATCACGAGGGCTCCCGTCTCCGACGCGACCTGCATCGTCTTGAAAAGCGTCTCGTCGTCGACCATGATCGCACCCTTGTAGGCCATGAAGAGCTTGTAGCTCGTCACCCCCTCGTCCGGCGCCTTCCTGAGGTCTTCGAGCGTCCCGCCCTCTTCGAGGTCGGTGACCGCGAGGTGGAAGCCGACGTCGATCACCGGCTTGGCGCGTTCGATCTTCTCGTGCCACGTCGCGAGCGCGTCCGGGAGGCTCTGCCCCGGCTCCTGCAAACAGAAGTCGACGTGGCTCGTCGTGCCGCCGAAGGCCGCAGAGATCGTCCCCGAGGTGAAGTCGTCGCAGGAGACCGTCCCGCCGAACGGCATCTCCATGTGGGTGTGCGGGTCGATCGCGCCCGGGATGACGTACTTGCCGCTCGCGTCGATCACCTTGTCGGCCTGCATGTCGAGCGACTCCCCGATGAGGGAGACCCTCTCGTCCTCGATGAATATGTCCCCCACGTAGTCGTCGGCGACGGTAACGATACGGCCGCCCTTGATCAGTACAGACATACGCTCCTTGCACTCCTTTCTACAAACAATCCCGAGTTCTCTCCCTGACGAAGATATGCTTCATTGACCGTCCGCGGTAAACGTCCTTATGGCGTTGAGCATGATCTCGGCCCCGAGGGCCGCGTCCGCCGGCTCCGCGTCCTCCTCTGGCGAGTGGCTAATGCCGTCCTTGCACGGGACGAAGACCATGGCGCTCGGGACGCGGTCCGCGATGCTCATCGTGTCGTGAGCCGCGCCCGAGTGCATCGCCATATACGGCTCGCCGCTCGCCTCCGCCGCCTCCTCCAGCGCAGCCACCACGCGCCCGTCCAGCGGCGTCGCCGACAGGGTCTGGCGCTGCGCGTACCCGGCGCTCATGCCGCGCTTCTCGGCGGCTTCTTTCGCGAAGGCGGCAATGTCGCGCGCGACGCCGCGGAAGCCGTCTTCGTCCACGCCCCGGATGTCGAGCGAGAAGCGGGCCCGGCCCGGAACGGCGTTTATGAGGTTGGGGCGAAGCTCGATCTCCCCGACCGTCCCGACCGTCCCTTTCCCGGCCTCCTTCGCGAGGCGCTCCAGCTCGAGCATGCACTCTGCCATAACGATGCCGGCGTCCTGGCGGAAGTCCATGGGTGTCGCCCCGGCGTGATCGCCGCGCCCGTGGACGGTGATGTCGGCGTGAACGTAGCCTGCTATGGCGTTGACCACGCCTATCCGATTCTGCGTGTCCTGGAGCACGCGCGCCTGCTCGATGTGAAGCTCGATCCAACCGATGAGGTCGTCGAGCATGCGGATCGAGTCTTGCCAACGCTCCGGTTCGTAGCCGGCCTCTTCGGCGTGCTCCCAGAAGCTGCGCCCGTCGTCTACGGCGCGAAACTTCTCGCGGAGCTCCTCCTCCGTCACCCTCTGCGCGATGATGCGGCTCCCCAGCAGCATCTGGCCGAAGCCCGAGCCTTCTTCTTCGAGAAAAGAGATGAGTTGAAGCGGAAGATCGAGCCCAAGCTCCTCGTTGAGGCGGCAGACCTCGAGCGCGGTTACGACGCCCATCGTGCCGTCGTACTTGCCGCCGTTGCGGTTCGAGTCGCAGTGCGAGCCGACGCCGAACACCTTCTCGCCCGCCGAGCGGTTCCGGGCGACGAGCGTCCCCACGGGATCCTCGTAGTGCTCGAAACCCAGAGTTTCCAGCTCCCCAATAAAGTAGTCCAAAGTCTTGCGGTACTCGGGCGTGTAAGCGTAGCGCATGATGGACTCGGAGGAGCGCGTGAAATCGGGGCCCGCGAGGGTCTCTATGTCGCGCTCTATCCGCTCCGCGCTCTTCTTGCGATCTATGGTCATCGGTTGGGTCGCCATAAACTTCTCCCTATCTCATCTGCCTACGATGACACCGGAACGTCGAGCCAGGAATCGAAAGAATTCCGGATCTCCTCCCTAGTCGCCCCGGCTCTGAGGAGCAGGGCGAGGTAGAGTCGGGCCTTCAAACCGTCGAGTGGACCGGCGTAGATGAGTCCGCGCTCTAGCATGTCCATCTCGGAGCCGATGAACCCGTAGGTAGAGCGGAGGACCTCGCCGCCCCCGGTTCGCGAGGCCAGGATTACCGGCATCTTCACGGCGAGATCTTCGAGAGCATCCACCGTGATGGAGGGAACGTGCCCGCCGCCAAGGGCCTCTACCACGAGCCCGGCGTATCCCTGCCGTTCTATCTCGGGAAGCAGCCTCCCATCGTCGCCCAGAGTGAAGGTGTGCAGCGCCACGGGACGGTCCTGTGCGTCTCCGGGCAGCGTTATCTTGTGCCGTCCGACCGGGCGTACAACCACCCTGGGAACGTCCTCGGAGATCCAGCCTACCGGCCCGACCGGATCGGAGCGGAAGGTCGCCGGGTTCGAGGTGTGCGTCTTGCGCACGAACCGCGCCGCGTGGATCTCGTCGTTTAGGACGACTACTGCGCCAAGCTCCCGAGCCGCCTCGCTCGCCGCAACCTGAATTGAAGCCAGCAGGTTGGCCGGGCCGTCGGCGCCGGGGAGCGTGGGGTTGCGCATCGCCCCCGTGACCACCACGGGAGCGTCGCGATCCACCAGAAGGTCCAACACGAAAGCTGTCTCCTCTATGGTGTCGGTGCCCTGCGTGACGACCGCCCCGCTCGCCCCCTCGTCGATGCGGTCCTCGATCTCCGACGCGAGCTCGACGAGATCATCCACCGTCAACTCCCCGGACGCAGCCTGACGGAACGAGATCGCCGAGACCTCGGCAACCTCCGCTATCTCGGGCACGTCCGAGATCAGCGCCTCCCCGGTCAGCGTTGGCTCTACGCCTTTCCCCCCGGAATCGGTTGAAGAGATGGTTCCCCCCAGAGACAAAACCGCCACCCGCGGAAGCGCCAAGGCTCCTCCTCTCGTCTCCACTTTACCCCATTAGTCTGACAAAGATATTAACGGGGCTGGAAGCGCCGATCAAACGCCGGGCGGGTACGCGAGAGACGGTATCTCGGGTTGAGCGTGAACGTCGGTCTCTTGTAGAATTACTTTGGTCAGACAAAAGGGGAAGATGAAAGAGAAAGGTGGGGTGTATGGCCGAGAAGGAAATCTTTTGCTCCATCGGCATCGACATCGACGCCGTTGCAGGCTGGCTCGGGTCCTACGGCGGTGAAGACTCACCCGACGACATCTCGAGGGGCATGTTCTCTGGCGAGGTAGGTACGCCGCGGTTGCTCAAGCTCTTCGAGAAGTACGACCTGAGGACGACCTGGTTCATCCCGGGGCACTCCATCGAGACGTTCCCGGATCAGGTAAAGATGGTCGTTGACGCTGGGCACGAGGTCGGGAGCCACGGCTACTCCCACGAGAACCCGGTGGCGATGACGCCGCAGCAGGAGAGGGACGTACTGGAGAAGTGCCTGGAGCTGATCGAGAACGTGGCAGGCAGGAAGCCGGTCGGCAACGTGGCACCGTGGTGGGAGGTCTCCGCCACGACCAACGAGCTTCTTCTCGAGTACGACTACAAGTACGACCACAGTCTCCAGCACCGCGACTTCACCCCGTACTACGCGCGGGTGGGCGACTCGTGGACCAAGATCGACTACTCCAAGGCGGCCGAGGAGTGGATGAAGCCGCTCGTGCGCGGCGAGGAGATAGACCTCGTCAAGATCGGGGGCAACTGGTACCTCGACGACCTGCCGCCGATGATGTTCATCAAGGGCTCTCCGAACAGCCACGGCTTCGTCAACCCGCACGACATCGAGGAGCTGTGGCGCGACGAGTTCGACTGGGTCTACCGGGAGATGGACTACGCGACGTACTGCCTGACCATCCACCCGGATGTGTGCGGCCGGCCGCAGTGTCTGCTGATGCTCGAAAGGTTGATCGACTACATCAACGGCCACGACGGCATCCGCTGGACGACGATGGAGGAGATCGCCGACGACTTCGTCCAGCGCTACCCGAGGTCCCAGCCGAACCACGACCCTGGCATCAACATGTACGGCGTCGAGACCCCGGCCGCGGAAGGGGCCTCCTCCTAGGAGACTTCTTCTATGTGCGTGCTTTGCGGACAGGATTTCGTCGCTCGGGTCCACTGGACCGACCGGCACGTCGAGGACCGGGCGCGGGCTGCCGTGCCCGGCTTCGACCCGGTCGCGTTCCAGGGCGACCGGCGCCGTGACCGCGCCCACCGGGTCGTCCTCACCAACGAGGTGCTGCGCCACTACGGCCTCCGCGTCGATGACTGGAGCGGGAGCAAGTACGTGCTCCGCGACCGCAAAGGGCGTTCGGAGATCATCCAGGACCTCGGCTCCCTCTGGCCCGCCGCGGAGAAGCTCGCGGGCCGGACCCTAGATCCCCTGGATCCGGTCCTGCGGGAGATGCTGGGCAGAGAGCCGGCGTTCGCCGCGGCGGACAGCGGGTAGGCCCATGGAGGGCAAGACCAGGCGTCCGGTGACGGTCGTTACCGGCTTCCTCGGCAGCGGCAAGACGACCCTTCTCGCGAGGGTGCTCTCGGCGCCGTCGATGGCCAACACGGCCGTCCTCGTCAACGAGTTCGGCGAGGTGGGGCTCGACCACCACCTCCTGCGCCGGGTGGATGAGCGCACGGTCTTGCTCGGGAGCGGTTGTGTCTGCTGCACCACCCGGGAGGACCTCGTCGGAGCGCTCATGGAGCTCCTCGACATGGACCAGAGGGGCGAGATACCGCGGCTGGATCGCGTCGTCATCGAGACGACCGGCCTGGCGGACCCGGCCCCTATCCTCCACACCATCTATGCCGACCCCGTCCTGCAGCACCACTTCTCTGTAGACCTGGTACTCACCACCGTGGACGCGGTCAACGGCGCCCTGCACCTCGACCGCAACCCGGAGTCGGTCAAGCAGGTCGCGGCGGCAGATAAGGTCGTCGTGACCAAGACGGACATAGCGGAGCCGGGCATCGTACCGGGCCTGCTGTCCCGGCTGGGCAAGATCAACCCGTCAGCCTGGACCTGCGAGGCGGCTTTCGGCGAGGTGGACGTCCACGAGCTCTTTCGCCCGGATGGCGCGGGAACGCACGCGGCGCCGGCGGCCTTTACTGCGGAGTCCGGCGATCCTCACGACGTGGGCGACACGCACTCCGTCTCGGTGACGTTCGACGGGGCCATCGACTGGACGGCGTTCGGGATCTGGTTCAGCATGCTGCTGAATGCCCGGGGTGAGGACGTGTTGCGTGTCAAAGGACTTCTTGACGTCGGCGAGGCAGGGCCTGTCGTCATCAACGGCGTGCAGCACATAATCCATCCGCCGGAGCACCTCGGCGAGTGGCCCGACGAGGACCGCCGGTCCCGGATAATCTTCATCACCAGGTACATCCATCCCGAAGAGTTGTTGGACTCCCTGCTCGCTTTCCGCGGGTTGCTCGGAGCGCGACCCTTACCCCTCCACGCCGCCGAGCAGAGAGTACCGTTCCCCTAGTCGCTTGAAGGATCTCGCAAAATGGTCGTGGAACCATCAGCCACGCCGGTCGAGTGGCGTGGGGTCTCAGTGAAAGTCGCCCGGCGACCGCCAACCTTCGGGAATGCTCGTTCCAGCAGGCGCCACCGACACCTGGGGAGGGCGGCCGGCGATGAGCGTGGTAAAGACCACACCAATAGGAGTTCCGACCCGATCGCGGACGCTGCACGCGAGCATGAGCCTGGGGGTCCCCCCGACGCTCTGGGGTCCGGCCGTGACGCCGGGGTAGGGCGGATCGAAGCGGAGACTGTACGCGCGCTCGATCGTGCCCGCTCCCTCGCTCACCCCGCAGGCCAGATCCAGGAGTTCCCCGACGCTAACGTTGGCAGCGAGGCTGCTTCCCAGGTGCCGCCGGGCCTTCGTGGTCAGCGCCGCGGATATGAGGAGGCGTCTCCTCTCGAGGTCGAGGGTAGGATCCATGCGCAAGATGTGCTCGCTCGTACGTGGCGGGTCGCCCACTCTCCTGCCAATCATTCTAACGATACCGTCTCCATCTCGTTCCAATAGAACGCCAGGTAATCAGCAAGCGGCGGAGCAGAGTCTATCGGGTCAGGGTAGCCCCACACGGCATTCTCCGCGACGCGGTCGCCGACCCTCACAGACCAGTAGAACGCTTCACCCTTGAAAGGGCATTGCGTCGTGTGGTTTGTGGCCTGGAGAAGGTCCATCCGCACGCCCTCTCTGGGGAAGTAGTAGACTGGCAGGTGTCCCTGTTCGTGCAAGAGCTTTACCCGCCTGCTGTCAGCTACGGTCTCGCCGTCGAACATTACCCGCACCCGGCGTGGAGAGTCCTCGAAGAACAGCACGTGGTCTCTGGGTGCCTGCACCTCGAAATTGAACGTCTTGTCGCCCTGGTCGCCGAACGGTCCCGTCCCGATCGTAAGGGTCATCGCTCCTCTCCTCTCTAGCGGCCGCAGCTCGACAAAAGCAGCTGGCAGACCCGCATCTTCCGGCCTTTATAGTACACGCGCACAATGGGTCGGGTGACCTACTCAGAATTACCCGGCTTGGCGTGGTCCAAATATCCGACGATAACGCTGCCCGTGCGGACGATCATTCGAGAGACAGGGCACTCAGTATCTCCACCGGTTCATCCGTGACACGCCAGGTGGACAGCGGATACAGTTAGAGTCGTACTGGACTTCGATGCGGTAAAGGGGCGTGAGGTTTTTGAGCAACGAAAGCGAAGATGTCATCCGCGTGGCGGTAGTGGACGACCAGCGGCTCTTCACCAGGGGTATCTCCGGCCTCGTAGACATGTTGCCCGGCGTTGAGGTGGTGGGTGTAGCCTACGACGGCGAGGAGGCCATCGCGCTCTGCCGCAAGGAAGAGCCGGATGTCGTCCTGATGGACATCTCCATGCCGAAAATGGACGGTATCAGCGCCACGCGCGAGATCAAGGCTCTTCTGCCGCAGACCGCGGTCGTCATCCTCACGGGCCACGAGGAAGACGAGCACGTCTTCGAGGGCATAAAGGCGGGCGCGCAAGGCTATCTGCTAAAGGACTCAGAACCCGAAGATCTCTCGCGTGCGATCCACACGGTCTACACGGGGGATACCATAGTCGCCCCAGACCTCGCCCAAAAGATGCTAAGCACCTTCGAGGGCGGCAGGCCAGGGGGGGCTCATCTCACTCCTCCGCTGACCGAGAGGGAGCTCGAAGTCATAAAGGCCCTGGGCCAGGGCATGAGCGACAGGCAGATAGCCCACGCTTTAGGTATCTCGGAGAAGACGGTCAGGAACCACACTTCCAACATCTACAGGAAGCTGCACATCTTCGACAGAACCCAGGCGGTCATCTACGCCGTGAGGGAAGGCGTCATAGACGTCGGGGATCTGGAGTACCGCCCCCCACGGGAACCCTTACCATAACCTCTGTACCCTCACCGGGCCGGCTGCTGATCTCGATCTTCCCTCCCAGACCCTCGACACGCTCGCGCATGGCCGAGAGCCCGATACCAGTCCTGGCCGACCCAGGATCGAATCCCTGTCCATCGTCGGCGACCTCTATGAGAATCGCTTCGTCATCCGTCCGCAACCCCACCTCGACATTCCTCGCTGCGGAGTGACGCCGTATGTTCGCGAGGGCCTCCTGCAGTACGCGCAACAGCTCTACGCTCTGCTTTCCAGGGAGACTTATAGGGAACTCCTCCTCGACGACTAACCGTATCTCGCGCTCTGGTGCCTGCTGGTTCAGCTCCACCAACGATTCGACGGACTCCAAGAACGGCCGCTCCTTCTCGTGCCTGAGGTCGTATATGGCGCTGCGCAGGCCTGAGCTCGTCCGCCCGAGGGCCTCGAGTTCCTCTTCGAAGTCGAGACTCATCCCGGATTTCTTGGCCTGCAGGTGGGTAAGCCGTAACGACTGGAGCGCCCCCGAGAGGTCCTGCAGTACTATGTCGTGCAAATCCCGGGCTATCCTGCGCCGTTCGGCCCGACGGATCTCCGAAAGGATCTCCTCGGCCCTGATGCGCTCGGTAACGTCGTTCTGGACCCCGACAAAGTTGGTCATGCGCCCCTCTTCGTCCCGTACGGGGTAGATGCTGAGCTCGTTCCAGAACAGGGTCCCGTCCTTGCGGTAGTTTCTGATCACAACGGTGCAGTGTCGCCTCTCGTAGACAGCGGCCCTGAGCTCCCCGAGTGCTGACTGGTCCCTGTCTTCGCGCTGCAAGAAACGGCAATTGCGGCCCAAGACCTCCTCGGCGGCGTAGCCAGTCGTCCTCTCGAAGGCGGGATTTACGTACACGATAGGGTCGTCAGGCTGGTTAGGGTCGGAGATCACGATGGAGTTGGTGCTAGCGGTCACCGCCCTTTCGAGCAAACGCAGCTTGTCAGGACCATCCATAGATTGCCCTCATCTGCGACACCACCCTCTACAAGTCGCCCATCAAACTAGCGTACGGTGCATACTCTACTTTATACACCTTAGGAGCGGACACTCGCCAGAGACAGCGTCCTCGGCACCACGCGAGCGCCTCCAAGCTAACGTCGCACAGCACAATCAGGGAAACGGCGCGGCGAACCAGACGCCTCCCCGGGGCGATCTGGGGCGAAGGCCTTAGGCGCAATTACCCGGACGCAGGTAGGCGAAAAGTCCGATGGCACACGGACACTCCCGGCGCATACTCGTTCGTGAAATGTTCGTACTCGAGTACATCCAGCGGCACTTCTTGATCCTCCGACCCCGTTGCCGAGGAAGTGCCGTAGAAGGGCTCGGGAGGAGGCGACGCCAGGTCGCCGTACCCAGGAGGGGTACGTTCGCCGGATCAACCTGCCCAAACACGTTCGGGTCACACGAGTAAAGGGCAGCGTGAAGTGCGATGCGAGATTCAACGTTTCGAGAGGAGAGAACTCATCATGATCAACCACTACACCGAGCCCTTTGCGCCTGCCGCAGGTCAGCTACATCTTCGCCTCGAAGATTTTGAGAGGGCGGACATCCGGGTGGCCGAACGGCATTTCGTACCCAAGGACATCATCTACGCCCCAGGCGATCCCGATGGCCAGCTTCACTTCTTGCTCGGGGGCACGGTGCGCCTGTACAAGATCTACGGCGAATACAAGGAAGCCACGGTCGCGCTGTTGACGGACGGGGACGTCTTCGGTGAACTTAGCCTCGAGGAGAACTCCTGCCAAAATGCCTTCGCCGAGGCGGTCACCGACGCCCGGGTGGCGGTGGTGCGGAAGTCTGTCCTCAAGGAGGTCATAAAGCGACGCCCGGAGTTTGCCCTGAAGCTGTTCTCCTCCTTCTCCGAGCGCCTTAGGCAGTCCGAGGAGACGATCGATAGTCTCCTGGACAGGGAGGTATCGGCGCGTCTGGCCACGTTACTCTTGCACCTGGGCGACCGCTTCGGGGAGCCCTACGGCTCGGACACGGTTCTCAAGATGCGCCTCACACACCAGGATCTGGCGAACATGATCTTCTCCACCCGGGAGGCCGTCTCCAAGGAGATGAGCGAGTTTCAGCGCGCCGATCTCATCGAGGTACGGAACCGCAGGATATCCGTTACCCCGCAGCTGGCGAAAAGACGACCTAGCGAGTCTCTCTCGAACCCGGGTGCAGCAGCATAAACTTCAAAGCGTCATGGGGTGAGCGCAATGTGCGAGCAAGGCGACGTGTGAGACACAAACATATGGGAGCCAGGCCTTCTCCTTGTTTCTTCGTCCCTGTGCATCATGCGCACGGTGGTCATCCACGCATCCGCTCATCCCGCAGCCGCGCCTTCGGGTTTCAGCGTTCGGCTCCTGCTGTCGATGGCGGCAGGCACAAATACTCGGATACTCACTGCTGACTCACTCGGGGGCGAGGCCTTTCCTACGCAGTTCTTCGAGCGCCTTCTCCGACTTCTTCAAACTCTCGTAGCCCATGCCCTTGAGTATCTCGGGGGCTTTGGTGAACTGGATCTCCGAGTAGTCAACGACCTGCCATTGGTTGCCCCAAGGGTCGAGGAAGTCAAGGCCTCTGCCAGGCATGATCTCTACCCCCATCTCCTTGAGCGCCCGCCGGACCACCCTCCTGTCGTCTACCACCATCCCGATGTGCCTGTGTTCGTCGGGGGAGCTGTTCTCGCCCTCGGCGAGCGCGATGAACTGGTCTCCTGCGTCTATGAACGCCATTCTGGGTCCGCGACCCCGCAACTCGATCTCGAAGAGGCGTCCGTAGAACTCGAGCGCGTCCTCTATGTTCCCGACCTCGATAGCGACGTGGTTGAACCCGATGAGCTTCGCGCGATCGTCCATCACGCCATTATCTACTCGTCAGGGTCATCCCGCTACCCCGCAAGCGCCGTGGGCGCTCTCCGGAACGGCGGGTATCTATGGTATTTGTTTCCAGGTTCTAACCACGTCTATGCAGAGCTTTCTGCCCGAGGATCTCGGGTCGTAGCGTCAATCTAGATCTCGCCCGGCTTTCACGTGTCACCGGTCAACAATCTCCTTCCCGCTGGCTACCCTCCGAGTTGTGGAAGGACCGAGTGCGCCATGGCCTCGAGGGCGTCTATGTCGTCTACCTCCAGCCACTGCAGCATTACCCGCTGCACGCCGGCCTCGGAGAGATGTCCGAGCCGCTCGACGATCTCACCCGGCGTCCCAGCGAGAACCGCAGCGGGGAGGTGGTCCCGCAATTCCCCATCGAGTCTGCGGTCTACGTCGGCATCTGTGCGACCGAAGACGACGCGCGTCATCAGGGTTCTGCGTACCTCTTCGGGCGCCCTCCCCGCCTCGCGCACCAATTCGTCGAGCCTGGCGCTTAGATCCACGAAGGCTTCCGCCTTCAGGAAGACGGCGTTCCACTCATCCGCGTAGCGGGCAGCCAGCGGCAGCGTCCTCCGCACGCCGTTGCCCCCGACGACCACAGGCGTCCCTCCTGGCCGCGGCGAGCGCGGCACGAGCAGGGCGTCGTTCAGCCCGTAGAACTCGCCGTCGAAAGACACAGGCTCATCGTTGCGGAGCAGTCTGGTCACGACCTCGAGCCCCTCCTCGAAGCGGGCGAAGCGACGGTCTGTGTCGAGCACGTCGAAGCCGAAGGTCACGTGTTCCCATTCATTCCAGCCAGCGCCAAGGCCGAGCTGGAGGCGTCCGCCGGCCAGGTTGTCCACGGAGGAGGCCTGCCAGGCCGTAATGACGGGATGCCGGAACGAGACGGGCGAGACCAGAGGCCCGAACTCTATACGGCTGGTTTTCTCCGCCAGCCACGTGAGCGAAGACCACAGCTCCAGGCCATCCCTGTAGATACCCGTCCGTTTGTTGGGGAAGTGGTCTGAGCGGTAGAGGCCAGCGTAGCCGAGATCCTCGACCGCCAGGGCCAGCCGTCGCCAGCGGTCCCAGCCAACACCCTCCTGCCCCTCGACCATGATCGCGACTTCCAGCACTGAACCCTCCTCTTCGGACGTCGAGTCATCGTAGCGCCGGGCTGCTACCAGGGCAAAACATTCGCCTAGTGCGGCAACTCTTGCGCCAATGGAGCTTTCGTTCGAGTAGCTCTACTGCACGGTCGGAAAATAATCCTGGCGAGAACTCTCGAACTCCTCTAGCTCGTCTTCGTGCGTTAGCGTGAGGCTTATGTCGTCGAGGCCCTCCATGATGCGCCGGCGGGTGAAATCGTCTATCTCGAAGGTCTCGTGGACGTTGGGGGCGGTGACGGTGAGCTCGTCGAGTTCGATGGTGATCACGGTCTCAGGGTCTTCCCTGACGGCTCGAAGAAGGTTCTCGACGGTCTCCTCTGGCAGGTCGATGGCGAGGAGGCCGTTCTTGGTTGAGTTGTTCCTGAAGATGTCAGCGAATGAGGGGGCAATCACCGCGCCGAAACCGTGATCCTGTATCGCCCAGACCGCGTGCTCGCGGCTGGAACCGGAGCCGAAGTTCTCGCCCGCGATAAGTATCACGGCGTCCTTATGCTCGGCCCTGTGCATTATGAAGTCCTCGTCCTCGCGCCAGCCGGAGAACAGGAACTGACCGAAGCCGGTGCGCTCGATGCGCTTGAGGGCATCGCTAGGGACGATCTGGTCCGTGTCCACGTCCGAGTATCCGAGGGGAAGCGCCGTACCAGAGATGCGCTCGACAGGCTCCACTAGCCAACCTCCAATGGTACGCCGAGCTCCGAAGGCGAGGCGAACCTGCCCATTACGGCCGTCGCAGCGGCCACTACGGGGCTGACCAGGTGTGTCCTGCCGCCCTTGCCCTGCCGTCCCTCGAAGTTGCGGTTTGAGGTTGAGGCGCAGCGCTCGCCGGGCTGCAGTATGTCGGGGTTCATGCCGAGGCACATCGAGCACCCCGCGTTGCGCCAGTCGAAGCCGGCCTCAGTGAAGATGTCAGCGAGTCCCTCATCCTCGGCTTGCTTCTTTACGCGCATAGAACCAGGGACGACCATCGCCCTTATGCCTTCCTTGACCTTGTGGCCTTCCAGGACGCCGGCGGCGGCGCGCAGATCCTCGATGCGGGCGTTGGTACACGACCCGAGGAAGACGGTGTCTACTTCTATTTCCCGGATGGGGGTGCCCGGTTGGAGCGCCATGTACTTGAGCGCCCTCTCGTGGCCATCGTTCTGCGGCTCGGGGACCTCGCCGTCGAGCGGAACGGTCTGCGCCGGGGTCGTGCCCCAGGAGACGTAGGGAACCAGATCCTGGGCCTGGATCACGACCTCCTTGTCGAACTCGGCGCCCTCGTCGGTCGGGAGTCTCTTCCACTCCTCGACAGCCCGCTCCCAAGCTTCGCCCTTTGGGGCATACTCCCTGCCTTCGAGGTACTCGAAGGTCGTCTCGTCCGGCGCCACGAGGCCTGCCCTGGCCCCGCCCTCGATGGACATGTTGCACACGGTCATGCGACCCTCCATCGAGAGGTGCCTGATGGCCTCACCCCTGTACTCTATGACATGCCCCACCCCGCCCCCCGTCCCGATGCGGTTCAGGATGCCGAGCATGAGGTCCTTGGCCGTGACGTCCGCGGGAAGCTCGCCCTCCACGGTGACGGCCATGGTCTTCGGCCTGTTCTGGGTGAGCGTCTGGGTGGCGAGGACGTGCTCGACCTCGCTCGTCCCGATGCCGAAAGCGAGCGCGCCGAAAGCACCATGGGTGGCCGTGTGGGAGTCGCCGCAGACGATCACGAGCCCGGGCTGGGTGAGCCCCGTCTCGGGCCCGATAATGTGCACGATACCCTGGCCGATGGAGCCCCACTCGTTGAGCTTGATGCCGAACTCCTCGCAGTTGCTCCTCAAAGCCTCCATCTGTTTTGCCGAGACCTTGTCTTCGATGGGCATGCCGAACTCCGAGGTCGGGACGTTGTGGTCCATCGTCGCCAGGGTCAGGTCAGGACGGCGCACCCCCCTCCCGGCGAGCCTGAGGCCCTCGAAAGCCTGGGGGCTCGTCACCTCGTGAACCAGGTGCAGGTCAACGTAGATGAGGTCGGGCTCCCCCTCGGCGCTCCGCACCACATGCTTCTCCCACACCTTCTCTACCAACGTCTTCAGCCTATCCATCAGCGTCCTTCCAGTTCTCCGAGTTCTCGTTTCCCTTTCTACCATTGTAGACCGCGAACCTGTGATCTTTGTACCTACAGCCGATCCCCTCGAAACCGGCCTCCCCGAGCCAGAGGAACTGCGCCCCAAGCGTCGCGTTTCTGTCGGCCCTCATGCGCGAGAGCGCGGCGGCCAGATCCTCTTCCGAGACCCCTGCCTCGCGTACCCGCCGCAGCCACCACTCCCTGTAGAGCGCTTTCTCCTCGGATGTCTCGCCGGAGATTTGATCCGCGTTGACGAAATAGCCGCCTCCGGCAAGTGTATGGTGGACTTTTTCGAACAGCTCCCTCTTGTCGCCATGCGTGAGATGGTGGACCGAGAGCGCCGAAACCACGAGGTCGTAACCTCCTTCTGTTCGGGGCAAAGGCTTGCGTGCATAATCCATTGTCCGAAACTCGAAACGGCCCTGTTCCCCCGCGAAGCGCCGGCGCGCCACCCTGAGCATCTCCACTGAGAGGTCCACGAGCGTCACCCGCGCCCGCGGAAACTTCCTGGCAACCACCGCGCTGAGGAGTCCCGTCCCGGCCCCAAGGTCTAGCCCCCGAATCTCCTGTTCTTCTCGGAAAGGGATGCTCTCCAGCACGGCCCCGTAGAAGCGGTCGAAACCAGGCACGAGCTGCCGCCTGGCCCTGTCGTAGTCCCACGCAGCCTGCCCGAATAGTGCCCCGACCGTCACCCCGACCTCCTCGCCCTCATGTTCAAGCGGACGTAATCCAGGGCAGGCCTGCCCTCCTCCGCAGCCACCTTCTCCGCCACCGCTGCAGCGAAGGACCCCCGCTCCTCCTCGGGCAGCTCCTCCAGGTGCCCGCCCAGCACGACCGTCCCGAGGAAGCAGGCGAGCTCGTCCACCGAATCGAACGGCGCGAACTCATCGTGCAGCCAGGTCTCGACCTCCTCGAAGCCCGCGGCCTCAAGACGTCTCGCCGTGGTCCTCGCGTCGGCGTAGTACTTGTCGTCCTCCCAGCCCACGAAATATTCCAAAAAGCGCTCCTCTTCCATCGTCTCCTTCGTCGCCCTCGTGGCGCGGGAGATGTTACCCTCGCCCCCGCACTGGGCGACGAGGCGCCCACCAGGCTTTATAGCCCGCGCCAGATTCTCGAAGAGGCGGTCATGGTCCCATATCCAGTGGAACGTTGCTGTGGAGAAGATCAGATCCACACGCTCCTCGACCTCGAGCGACAACAGATCCTGGCACTCCACCCGTACCCGCGGCTCTCCCGCAAACCGCCTCCTCGCCGCCTCGACCATCGCCCGAGAACCGTCTATAGCCAGCACAGACCCCTCGGGCAACTTCGCGAGCAATAGCTCAGTCACCCGCCCGGTCCCGCAACCCGCGTCTAACGCGGCCTCGTCCCCACGCACGTCCACACGCTCGAGGACCTCGACCCCCCAACGGGTCTGCGGCGCGGAGAGCTTCTCATACTCACCTGCGTCCCACTCGCGAGCCAGGATCACACCTTCTTGCTTTGTCTCAAAATGTGAGACATAATGACCGACATATGGATAGTATAGAAGTCGTTT
This sequence comes from Rubrobacter sp., assembly GCA_036519935.1. GTDB lineage: Bacteria > Actinomycetota > Rubrobacteria > Rubrobacterales > Rubrobacteraceae > Rubrobacter_D. The sequence goes on from DATDKO010000129.1 coordinate 32,772, forward strand.
CCTCCGGAAGCAAGAGCGGGGTCGGGGTGTTGGACAAGTCTGTGGCTATCCTGACTTTCCTCTCTGGGGATGGCCCGGCGTCCCTGGCTGAGGTGGTCGAGGGGACCGGGTTACCCCGTCCCACGGCGCACAGGCTCCTATCGGCGCTGGAGACGCACCATCTCGTATCGCGGCGGGATGGACGATACGTACTTGGCTTGAGGCTACTCGGGTGGGGGAACATGGCTGCTGGGGTGGGCCTCGTGGAGCGGGCGCGTCCTGTGCTGGAGAGGTTGCGGGATGAGAGTGGGGAGAGTACGCAGCTCTATGTGCGGGAGGGCGAGCAGAGGGTGTGCGTAGCCGCTGTGGAGCGGGTGACCGGTCTGAGAGACACCGTACCCGTAGGGGCTGTCATGCCGCTCTCGCGGGGGTCTGCGGGGAAGGTCTTGCTGGCCTGGGCGCCTGGAGGGGTCGATGGCAGGCCTGATGCGGCCCGGTTGCGTGGGATCCGGGTCAGGGGCTGGGCTGAGAGCGTGGCCGAGCGCGAAGTTGGGGTGGCCAGCGTCAGCGCGCCCGTATTCGGGGATGATGGGAGGCTCAGGGCGGCGGTAAGCGTTAGCGGTCCGATCTCACGCCTTGGGGAGAGTCCGGGCCAGCGGCTTTCCAGGCTGATCGTAGGAGCGGCGAGGGAGATAGAGAAGGCCATGGGTTCATAGCTCGGCCTCAGGCTTGAATGCTCGCTCTCTAAGCAACTCGACTTTCGTAGGGCCTATCCAGGGTCGATTCTTTCGAGGCGTCGAGGGCTGCCTTCTCGAAGGTGATGGTGGCGCTCCGGTCTTCGAACCTTAGGGTGGCGATCTGGTTGTCGAAGAGGGCGGGGTCTTGGATCAGGCCTACCATCGCCGCGAAGGTGTCGTGGAAAGAAGCCCAGTGGTCGAGGTCCTGGGAGCACCTCAAGCACTCTGCCCAGCCACCGGAGCTAGAGAACTCGAAAAATCAGGCAACGTGACACCGCCCAATGGGCGTTTTGGTAGTCGGAGCGGGAACCAGATGTCACAGAGCTCTCCAGGAAGATGATTCATCTGGGGATGTACCGAGTCTCCTCGATAGTGTAGAGTGCCACTGCAATATAGCGGACATAGGAGGGGATTATGCCGGAGGAGAGCAGAGTCGCGGGCCTCGCCCGGCGAGCAGACATGGAAGGCACCGTACGGCGCTTGCTGAGGCTCATCATTGTCGTGGTCCTTCTCGTGGGTGCGTCGCAGGGAACCACTCTCGCCGCGCCAACCTCGTGGGACTATGTGGCACTCGGCGACTCTCTGGCCACAGGCTACGGTGCGTTCAAGGGCTACGTGCCCCGCTACGAAGCGCACATTGAGACCGACACTGGGGTAGCGGTCACACGCACAAACCTCGGCCAGAACGGATGGACCAGTTCCCAACTGCTCTCTGCCCTCCGCAACGATCCGACGTTCCGGCGCGCCACCCGCGAGGCGGAGATCGTCACCTGGAATATCGGCGGGAACGACCTCAGGGCAGCCCGCAAGTCTTACAAGAATGGGACCTGCGGTGGGCCCGACAACCAGGACTGCCTCCAGGCTGCCGTGGCGAAACTCGAGACCAACTGGGACGCCATCACGGCGGAGGTTCTCGAGTTGCGTTCGACCAGACCCACCATCGTGCGAACAATGGATATCTACAACCCCTACGTCAGGACCGACATAGTCTCCAACACCTGGCCGTACGACGGCAGGATGGGTGACATGAACGATTTCGAGGTTTTCAAGATCTATTTCGGCCAGGTCAACTCTCACATCGCCACCACCTCTAACACAAAGGGCGTACCCTACGCCCAAGTGTATCTGGCCTTCAACGGGACGAACGGCGATGAGGATCCGAAATCCAAGGGTAATCTGAGTTTCGACGGAATTCATCCGAACAATACCGGACACAGGATCATAGCCGACGAGCTGCGGAAGCTGGGCTACGTCCCTAGCACGATCCCTTGAGATAGGTCTGGTTGCTCTAGATCTCCGGTAGATGGAGGTTGGGCCGGTACTGAGAAAGCGCCGGCCCAACTTCCTCCAAGTCCGTTAGAATAACGCTCATGCAAAGCAAAGAGCGAGTATTCAGCGGGATACAGCCGAGCGGCAACTTGCATGTCGGCAACTATCTGGGGGCGCTCAAGAACTGGGTGGCGATGCAGGACGAATACGAGAACTACTTCTGCATCGTGGACTTGCACGCCATTACCGTGCCTCAGGACCCGAAGGTGCTCAGGCAGAAGATCAGGGAGGTGGCAGCCATATACCTTGCCTCGGGCCTCGATCCTGAGCGGTGTGTAATCTTTCGCCAGAGCAAGGTCAGCGGGCATGCGGAGCTTTGCTGGCTGCTCAACAGTGTGGCGCGTTTTGGGGAGCTCTCGCGCATGACGCAGTTCAAGGACAAGACGAGGAAGGGCGGGGTCGAATCGGCGAGCGCGGGTCTCTTCGACTACCCGGTGCTCCAGGCCGCTGACGTGCTCCTTTACAACGCGCACCTCGTCCCTGTGGGCGAAGATCAGCGCCAGCACCTCGAACTCATGCGGACGCTCGCCAGGAGGTTCAACCACCTCTACGGGGAGACCTTCGTCGTGCCTGAGGCCATGATCCCCCCGACTGGCGCAAGGGTGATGGCGCTCGACGCGCCCGAGGAGAAGATGAGCAAGAGTTCCCCGAGGCCGGGCAGTTACGTTGCTATACTCGACGATCCAGACTCTATTAGGAAGAAGATCCGGCGGGCCAAGACGGACTCTGGGACGGAGATCCTGGCCTCCCAGGACAAGCCGGCTATTACTAATTTGCTCGACGTCTACTCGGCGATGTCAGGCGAGCCCGTATCCGACATCGAAGCCGCCTACGAAGGCAAGGGCTACGGTGACCTCAAGAAGGATCTCGCCGAGGTCGTCGTAGAGGGTCTCGGGCCCGTCAGGGACCGTGCCCACGAGCTGCTCGACGACCCGGCGGAACTCGACCATCTGCTCGAGTCAGGCGCGAGGCGGGCGCAGGACGTCGCACTGCCTAACCTCGAGAGCGCCAGGGCAAAGCTGGGCCTCGATTAGCTGAATGCAACGCCTCGGGGCAACGCTCGACCGCATAGACCGCAGGGGGTACGGGGCCTACAAAGAGCTTTCAGGCACCCACGACTTCGAACTTTTCGTCCTGTTTGTAGACAGGGTGCAGCGTGATCCCTTCGCCCCACCTTCTCTGATCCGGATCCGAACCAAAGTGAACCCTTACGATCCTACGCTCTTCGAGAATTCGGTGCGCAGGGTCGCCTTCGAAGACTTCCTTACCAGGAGCGTCGAGAGGGAGATCCGGCGCCTCGTGCGCGGAAACCGGGGCTCGGGTGGGAGCGGACAGGTCGAGATACAGCGGCCCTCCCAGGTCGTCCTCCCCCGCACCTCGATGGTCGTCGAGCCCGGATACGTCGAGGCCCGCATGGCCGTAGGCCTCCCCGCACGGGGCAGGAGCGTCGACGCCCGCGCGGCCAAAACTGTGCTGCTTGAAGAACTGCCCGAGGTCGTGCGTAGGGGACTCCTTCCGGCCTCCGAGGGTGGCGTAGACGTGGAGAGGGCGAGGCTCCACGTCGAGTCGGTCGAGGACGCGGATCACTTGCGGAGGCTACTTCCTGGGCTTGATCTGGTCGCGTTCGTAGCTGAGGGGGCGGTGTTGCCGAGGGAGAGCGGGAGGAGCGACAGGCCACTAAGAGACGGTGCCGTACCGTTCGGGAGTCCGGTGGAGTACAGGGTAGAGGTAGAACTGCCCAACAGAGGTGTTGTGTCGGGGATGGGGGTTCCGGAGGGCGTCACGCTCGTGGCCGGGGGCGGGTTCCACGGAAAGAGCACGCTGCTCTCGGCGCTCTCGTGGGGCGTTTACGACCACGTGCCAGGGGACGGCAGGGAGCTCGTTGTCACGCGGGGGGATGCGGTCAAGATCAGGGCCGAGGACGGCAGGAGCGTCTCCGGTGTGGACATCTCGGCCATGATCGGGGACCTACCAGGCGGCCGGAGCACAAAGAACTTCTCGACCCCGAACGCCTCGGGCTCGACCTCACAGGCTGCGAACATCGCCGAGGCCATCGAGGTGGGGACGTCGCTCCTGCTCGTGGACGAGGACACGAGCGCGACGAATTTCATGGTCCGGGACGAGAGGATGCGCGAGCTGGTGAGGCGCGAGCCCATCTCGCCGTTTATAGACCTGGTGCGCCCCTTGCACCGCTCTCTTGGCGTCTCTACAGTCGTAGTGGTCGGGGGAGTCGGAGACTACCTTGACGTCGCTGACCGTGTGATCCTGCTCGAAAACTACGCGCCTTCCGACGCAACACCCCGCTCCCGCGAGATAACCAAGAGGTTCCCGCCCCGCTCCCCGCTCACGGACAGAGCGATGCCTCCACCGCGGAAGCGCGCCTTCGACGCAGCCTCGATAGATCTTCGACGGGGCAAACGACAGACCGCCCGTGGCAGGGGCCTCCACACCATCGAGCTGGGCCGCGAGCGGGTCGACCTCTCCTACCTGGAGCAGCTCGCGGAGGCCGGACAGACCGAGGCGGTGGCCCGTGTCATCGGGGAGTGGGCCGCCGCCGGCGAGGTCCGCGGAGTGGGGGAACGTATCAGGGATTCGCTAGCCTCCGTCTCAGAGAAAGGTCTCGACTCTCTGAGCAGCTATAGGGGACACCCTGGTGAGATGAGCCTGCCTCGCGCCCAGGAAGTGGCCGCTACTATAAACCACCTCCGCCCGCTGCAGGCGGCCCCAAAGATGTAGAAGCCGCCCTGTTCTGGCTGGTATCATTAGGTACTGAGCGTGGCGGAGATCAGGGAACATCAGATAGAGGAAGCTACTGACGTGGACAACCCGGAGACGCCCTCCTGGTTCAGGTCGAAGGCCGTGGCCGTGCATCTGTACACGGCGAGCGGCGCGGTGCTCGCGCTCCTTATGCTCGTGGCCGCTTTCCAGGGTGAAGCCGTAAAGGCGCTTTGGCTGATGCTCGCATCGCTTCTGATCGACAGCACCGACGGTCTCCTCGCCCGCCGCTTCAGGGTCAGCGAGGCGCTCCCCTTCTTCGACGGGGCGCTCCTGGACAACATCGTGGACTACATGACCTACGTCTTCGCCCCCGTGGTCCTGCTCTGGAGCGAAGGGTACTTACCCAACGGCAACGCGGGGATAGTTCTCGCCGCGCTGCCGCTTCTGGCCTCAAGCTACCAGTTCTGCCGCGTGGACGCCAAGACCGAGGACCATTACTTCCTCGGCTTCCCAAGCTACTTCAACGTCGTCGCCTTCTACGCCATCGTCTTCCATCCCGGTCCACTAGTGCTCGCCGCCGTACTCGTGGCCTGCTCATTCCTGGTCTTCGTCCCGATCCGCTACGTCTACCCGACGCGCACGGTCGCCTTCCGTAAGCTCTCCCTGACGCTCACGACCCTGTGGCTAGCAAGCTACGCAACGATACTCTGGCAGATGCCTGACCCCGACCCCCTTATTCTGGCCTTCTCCATCCTCTACCTCGTCTACTACTTCGGCCTCAGCCTCTATCTCTCGGGTAAGCTGCTCGAAGCTAGCCGCACCCAGGAGCGCCAAGCCTGAAGCACGCTCCGGCTGACGCCTCCGCTTGTCAGTATTTCAGCTTCTTGTTCTCTTCCATAGCGAAACGCGGGTGGCCGAGTAGCTGCACCTACCGGTAGCCTACGCTCTCAGGTAACGTCGTAGAACCCGTCTCCTTCGCGGGAGAACAGGTCTCCAGGCTTGACATCCTCATGCCACTACCTTATTATCCCGAAAATGAACGTGTTCATTTTTACGAAAGGATGAGATGGAAGAATCTTCGGGGCGGGTGTTGACGCCGAAAGCGCGTCGCACGAGGGGGCGGATTCTGGAGGCGGCGCTAGAGTTGTTCGCTGACAGAGGATACGAGGCGACGACGATGCGGGACGTGGCTCGGGAGGCGGGGGCCAGCCTGGGGCTCGCGTACCGGTATTTCGCGTCCAAGGAGGAGTTCGCGCTGGCGTTGTACATGCGGTTGGCTGAGGAGTCCGAGGAGTGGGCCAGGGATGGGCTTGTGGAGGGGACGGTGGCGGAGCGATTCGAGGCAGCGATGCTCGCCAAGCTGGATCAGGTATCCTCCCATCGCGGTCCACTGGCCGCCCTCCCCGCCCGCGCGCTCGACCCAAACTCCCCCCTCTCCGCGCTCGGTGAAGGCACCGCCGCGGTACGCGAGAAGATGTGTGGCGTTTTCCTGGAGGTCGTGCGGGGTGCTAGCGACGCCCCCGGAGAGAAGCAGGCAAGAGAACTTGGTAACGTCCTCTACGCCCTGCACCTCGCCATCCTGCTCTACTGGTTCCACGATAAGACACCCGAGGCCAGCGCCACCCGCGAGCTCGTAGGCTCCGCCCGCGAGACGCTCCGGTACCTGCGGCCCGCGCTCCGGCTCCCACCGATGACCCACGTCCTCTCCCGGCTGACGGGGGCCCTGGAGAACGTGGGGATGAGTGGCCCCGAGCTAGGCAACACGGAACACACAGTCGAAGGGTAGGCAAGATGGAAGCATTCGGACCCTTCTGGTCTTTCGAGCCGCCAATGGCCCTTTGGGGACTCGAGCTCGGCGCCGGCGCGCTGCTCTAGGACGTTTTCTGACGCAAAGTACTCTGGTACGCGGGGATGGGAATGGTGCTCGGCTGCCTGTACGGGCACGCATCTGGCCGGTCGAGAGACGACTCGTAAAGAGGGTGAATGCATTAAACAAAAGACCAGGATGGTGCGACCCAACGCTCTGGAAGTCGGGCTCGGCAATGTGATGGAATGGTCGATTCAGAGCTGGGTCAGCACAGGCCGGAAGGTGAGGATCGCGGAGGCGCCCTGGTTGGAAGGCCCTATCGGGAACAATTACATCGGTGCTGAATTCTATAAAGGTTACGCGAGAGAAGTCGGCCTCGACGCGGTAACGGACGACGATGATGCAGGTCTGCTGCCGAACTTCTACGCGCTGGCGGGAGAGCGGTTCGATCCTTCTCTGGTCCGTCCCGAGATTCGAGACTTCTACGAGCGGACGGCACGCTACGATCTCTTCGCGCAGATAGGCTGGAGTGGCCCGTTCAAGCACCCGCCGCGGACCCTGCTCTACCTGGTCGGCCGCAATGTCGGGCAGTTCGACATCCCCCTCTCGACTCCGGCCGTAGCCATGAAGAACGAGCTGATCTGTCTCGAAGCTCCGCTCACGAACGAGAGGCCCTACGCCGGATGGCTCAGGCGGTCGGCCTCCACCGGGGAGGCCATGCTCGCCGGCCTGTATACCACCTGCGGGGTGCCGCGGGCGCGCGGGCGGTTCTTCAAGGGCGTCTACCCGCTGCCAGGAGGATCGGCGACGACGATCTTCCGCCCGGAGAATGGTCCTGACGGCTCCTTCGCGCTCGTCTCAGATGGCAGGCGCTTCGGAGAAGCGGGCTACTACCGGATCCACCGCACGGACAGGAACGCGCTGCGCGTGAAGCGCGTGCCGATGGAGGAGACTATACACGTCTTCGTGGACTCCGAGGGCGCGCTCCACGCCCGCCACGCGTTCGCCTTCCGGAGAGCAAGGTTCCTAACCCTCCACTACGAGATCACACCGCACGAGCCACGTGCGAGCGCAGGGTAACAAACGCTTTGACGCGCCTTCGCGCTGTTGTTAGGCTCAATGAGTACCCTCTGGAAAGGAAGAGCATGGCGCTGAACGAGGCACTATTGAAGCGGTTGATCGAGACGCCCGGTGTCTCCGGGCGGGAGGAGCGGCAGCGCGAGATAGCACGCGAGGAACTTGGCTCTCTGACGGATGAGGTCAGCACCGACGCCCTTGGGAGCGTTATCGGGACGAAGAAGGGGAGCGGCGACGGGCGCGTGATGGTCGCCGCGCACACAGACGAGATCGGCTACCTCGTCAAACACATAGACGACAAGGGCTTCGTGCGCCTGCAGACCCTGGGCGGGCATGATCCCACCAACATGGTCTCCCAGAGGGTCCTCGTAACGACCGCCACGGGCGAGACGCTCCGCGGCACGCTCCAGCCGGCGCGCAAGCCACCGCACCTGGCGCGCGGCGAGGAGCAGAAACCGCCGAAGGCCGACGAGTTCTACGTAGACCTGGGCATGGACGCCGAGACGGTCAAGGAGAAGGTGCAGATCGGGGACTACGTGGTCATGGACCGCACCCTGGAGAAAGTCGGGGAGACCTACGTCGGCAAGGCGATGGACGACCGCGTCGGCGTCTTCGTAATGTACGAGGCGCTGAGGGCTATGGGAGACCACCAGGCGACCATCTTCGCCGCCGCCACCTCGCAGGAGGAGGTCGGCCTGCGCGGCGCGGAAGCTAGCGGTTCGGCCCTGGAGCCTACGGTCGTCGTCGCGCTCGACGTGACGCTCGCGATGGACGTGCCAGGCGCCGGTAAAGAGAACACCATAACCGAGCTAGGCAAAGG
>DATDKO010000130.1:0-6816 GCA_036519935.1 Rubrobacter sp.
GGGCTTTGATGGAGCGACGGCACAACGCCGTCTCGTCTGGGGTTGGGATCGCGACACCGATGTTCGCCAAAGAAGCGAAAGGCGCCCTGCTCACCGATGTCGACGGCAACACGTTCATAGACTTCGGTGGCGGCATCGGGGTGATGAACGTAGGGCACACGGACTCTCGGGTGGTCGAGGCGGTGAAGGAGCAGGCCGAGAGGCTCACCCACAGTTGCTTCTACGTCACCGAGTACGAGGGCTATCTACAGCTGGCGGAGAAGCTGAATGCGCTGGTACCAGGCGGCACGGAGAAGCGCTCGTTCTTCGTAAACTCAGGGGCCGAGGCGGTCGAGAACGCGGCCAAGATAGCACGCTACTACACGAAGCGTCCTGCGGTGATCGCCTTCGAGAACTCCTTCCACGGGCGCACGATGTTTGCGATGACCCTCACCGGAAAGACGGATCCCTACAAGAAGGGCTTCGGGCCTTTCGTCCCCGAGGTCTACAGGGTCCCGGCGCCCTACGCGTACCGCTGCCCGGCGGGCAGGGATTGTTCCGGCGGCTGCCGGGGCGACTGCTTCGCGTCCATCGAGAGGGCGTTCGTTAGCACGGTGCATCCGAGCAGCGTCGCGGCGATCATCGTCGAGCCGGTGAGCGGAGAGGGAGGCTTCATACCGTTCCCTGACTTCTACCTGAGGAGACTGCGAGAGTTGTGCGACGAGCACGGCATCGTGATGATCGTTGACGAGGTTCAGACGGGTTTCGGCAGGACGGGCAAGATGTTCGCCGTCGAGCACTCGGGGGTCGAGCCAGACATCATCACCACGGCCAAGAGCATGGGCGGTGGGCTCCCGATAGCCGGCGTTACAGGAAAGGCGGAGATCATGGACTCCGTCCACGTCGGGGGCCTTGGCACCACTTACGGCGGCAACCCGATAGCCTGCGCCGCTGCCCTCGCCGTGCTCGATGCCTTCGAGGAGGAAGACCTCCTCGCGCGTGCGAACGTCCTAGGCGAGCGCGTCATGGCCGCAATGCGCGATATCCAGGACCGGCACCCGGACTTCGTCGGCGACGTGCGTGGCAGGGGCCCGATGGCCGCGATGGAGTTCGTCAAGGACGCAGAGAGCCGCACCCCCGACAAGGAGCGGACCGCGAAGGTGATCGAGGCCGCCCTCCAGGAAGGGCTCCTGCTCCTCAGCGCTGGCCAGTACGGCAACTGCATCCGCACCCTCATGCCCTTCGTCATCACTGATGAGGAACTGGAGGAGGGACTGGCCGTTCTCGGACGCGCCGTAGACTCAGCCGCGTAACACCGCAGCTAGTCCACTCAGCTAGAATTGTACGGGTCGCATGTGCGGCCCGTATTTCGTTGAGGGGATGATGAGTCGGTGAGCGAAGCTTTCGTTGTAAAGAACTCAGACCTCGAGCGACTTGAGGCGTTCAGTCTCCGTTCAACAGCTCTTCCAGGTAGCCTGTGTGGTACTCGCCGGATCGGAAGGCTTCTCCTTTCAGGAGCATGAGGTGGAGCGGGATCGTCGTCTTTATGCCCTCGAGGCGGTATTCGCGGAGAGCGCGTCTGGCCCTGCTGATGGCTTCCTCTCTGGTCAGGGCCCAGACTATGAGCTTGCCCACCAGCGAGTCGTAGAACGGGGGGATCTGGTACCCTTGGTAGATGGCCGAGTCTACCCTGACGCCTGGGCCGCCTGGGACTTCGAGCCGGGAGATCTCGCCTGGAGACGGCATAAAGTCCTGGTCGGGGTCCTCGGCGTTAATCCGAAACTCCATCGCGTGCCCGACCATCGGTACGTCTTCCTGTGCGAGACTCAATGGATCTCCAGCAGCTATCCGGATCTGCTCCTTCACCAGGTCCACGCCGGTGAGCATCTCGGTCACGGGGTGCTCGACTTGGATACGCGTGTTCATCTCTATAAAGTAGAACTCTTCGTCCTCGACCAAAAACTCCACGGTACCAGCGTTCGCGTACCCAGCCTCCCTTGCCAACCGAACCGCCGCCTCAGCCATCTTTTCGCGAACCCCTAGGCTTATACCTGGCGAAGGGGCCTCCTCGAGCACCTTCTGTCGCCGGCGCTGCATCGAGCACTCGCGCTCGTAGAGGTGGATCACGTTCCCCTCGTGGTCGCCCATGACCTGCACTTCGACGTGCCTCGGCGCGACGAGCAGTTTCTCCAGGTAGAGCGTCCCGTCCCCGAAAGCGGCCTCGGCCTCGCGCCTGGCCACCTGTACGGCCTTTCTGAGCTCGTCCTCATCCTCGGCCACCCTGATGCCGCGGCCACCGCCACCCGCCGCTGCCTTGACCATGATCGGGTATCCTATCCCACCAGCTGTCTGTGCCGCCTCGTCAGCGGAAGAGGCATCGTCCGAACCGGGCACGACCGGCACCTTGGCCTCACGAGCTAGCCGACGCGCGGCGGACTTGTTCCCCATCTTCTCGATTGCCTCGGCCGAAGGCCCGACGAACGTGAGCCCGACCTCCCGGCACGCCGCCGCAAACGCGGCGTTCTCGGCCAGAAACCCGTAGCCCGGGTGGACTGCCTCAGCACCCGTCTCTTTCGCCGCGTCGATCAGCGCTTCGACGTCGAGGTAGCTCTTGCCAGCGGGCGGTGGGCCGATGCGGACGGCCTCGTCGGCGTGACGGACGTGAAGGGCGCTCTCGTCGGCGTCGGAGTAGACGGCGACGGCGGCCACCCCGAGCTCCTGGCAGGCGCGCACCACGCGAAGCGAGATCTCCCCCCGATTCGCCACGAGAACCTTCTCGAACACGACTCTCGACCTCCTATGAACCGCCACGACCGGAGTGTCATACTAACCCCACCCCGTGCTCCGCGCTCCCTCAGGTCCGGGAGGCGCCGATGGCTGGGGCGGCGGCCACGGCGAGGAGCGCCGCCACGACGACCTTCACGAGGTCGAAGACCACGAAAGGCAGCACGCCCGTCGCCAGGGCCACTGCGGGTGAGAGGCCGGCGATAACGGAGAGCCAGGTCGCCCCGAGAGCGTAGATGACGGCCAGCGCGGCGCATCCGCACAGCAAACTGGCCAAAAGGGCCTGTCTGCGCTGGTCATTGGCGACTGCGCGTGCGGCGAGCCCCGCGACGGCGGCGGCGAAGGGGTAGGCGAGTAGGTAACCTCCGGTATCGCCAAAGACTATGCCCAGCCCACCCCTGAACCCGGCGAACACGGGCACCCCAACGGCCCCGACAAGAACGTAGATCGCCTGAGCCAGAGCCCCGTAGTGCGGCCCGAGCAGGAGACCTGAGAGGATCACGGCGAGCACCTGAAACGTGAAAGGCACAGGCTCGATCGGAACGGTTATCTGGGCGGCCACGGCGGTGACGGCGGCCATGAGCGCCACGCGGGTCATCATCGCTACGTTCAAGCTCGCCCCTCTCTCGCTGCCTTCGAATGTATCCCGGCTCCCTTTTAGCATCTATTGACCGAAAAATCCGGCGTATGTAGTATTGCGGCACTGTCTAGGGGAAGGCTGGGTGCAACCGGATATGAGCCGCGGCGTCGAGACTGAGCTTCCGCAAGCGCGCTACAGCTACGGGGGGGACGAGTTCGTCTTCGTCGAGCTGGCTGAGGCGATGAGCTTGAAGGTCAACTTCAGGGCGATGGCAATAACGAACAGGCTCGAGGAGGAGGGCATCCAGGGCGTAACGGACATCTGTCCGTCCAACGCCTCGTACATGGTCCGCATAGATCCCGACGTGCTGCATCCTGACGACTTGATCTCCCGCCTCAAGGAGATAGACGACGAGGTGGGAGACATCCAGGGCTTCGAGCTTCATACACGGGTCGTGGACGTGCCCGTGTTGATGGAGGACCCCTGGACCCACGAGACCCTGATGCGTTTTCGTGACCGGCACCAGGACCCCGAGGCGACCGACCTTGAGTACTCGGCGCGCATAAACGGCTACGACTCAAAGGAGGACTTTATCGCGGCGCTGCTCGGCTCGCCGTGGCTTGTGACCATGATCGGGTTTGTGCCTGGCCTGCCCTGGTGCTACCAGCTCGTCCCGCCGGAGGAGCAGGTGGAGGTGCCAAAGTACGTGAGGCCCCGCACCTACACCCCGGAGCGGGCCTTCGGCTTCGGCGGCGGGTTCGCCGTCGTCTACTCGGTCGAAGGGGCCGGCGGCTACCAGCTCTACGGCCTCGCCCCCGCCCCCGTCCTCGACGTGAAGCAGGAGCTAAAGGACTTTCAGGACTCGATAGTCTTCCCCAAACCGGGCGACATCTTCAACTACCGCGGCATAGAAAGGGAGGAGTTCGACGAGATCCGGGGCCGCGTCGAGGAAGGCACCTTCGAGTACAGAAAGAAGTACTTCGTCTTCCACCCGGATCGCGCGCTCGACGACCCCCACGCGTACAACGAGGAGATCCTGGGGGTGCTCTATGGCGATTAGGGTGCAGAGTCCTGGTCTACTCACCACCGTCCAGGACACGGGCCGCCTCGGCGAGTACGCTATCGGGATGCCCCCTAGCGGGGCGATGGACGTGTTCTCCTACCAGATTGGCAACTACCTTGTCGGCAACGAAGAGGGCGCGGCGGGCCTGGAGATAACGTACTTCGGACCGGGGCTGGAGTTCACAGAGAATGCCGTCGTTGCCGTTACGGGGGCCCAGATGCCACCGAAGATCAACGGCGAGGAGGCCCCGACCTGGGAGGCGCTCGCCGTAGAGTCGGGGGACGTGCTCACCTTCGACTACCTCCAGAACGGAGCGAGGGCTTACCTGGCCGTGGCGGGCGGGATAGACGTGCCGGTCTTCATGCACAGCCGCTCGACTTACACCCTGATCGGGCTTGGCGGCCACGAGGGCAGGGCGCTTGCTGAGGACGACGAGCTGGCGCTGGGCGAGGCGGACGACCGCTCCGACCGCGTCGGAATGGCCGTCGCGGAGCAGCAGATCCCACAATACTCCAAAGAGACGGAGCTGCGCGTCATTATCGGGCTCGCCAGCTACAGGTTGACCGAGGAGAGCATGGAGGCGTTCCTCAACACCACGTGGACGGTCACCACTGACGCTGACCGGGTCGGCTACCGCTACAAGGGCGGCGAGCTCTGGTTCGTGGAGCGGGAACAGCCGGCCGGTGCCGGGGCAGACCAGGCCAACGTGGTTGACTTCGGCTACCCCGTTGGCTCCATCCAGGTGCCTGGCGGCGTCGAGCCCATCGTCCTGATGAACGACGCCGTCACCGGCGGGGGCTACGCGACCATCGGCACCGTCATTAGCGCGGACCGTGACAAACTGGCCCAGACCAAGACCAACGACAAGACCCGTTTCCGCTCCGTCGATCTCGAAGAAGCGCTCGCGGCCCGAGAGCAGAGGCGCAGGCAGATGGCGGAGATCAAGGAAGCGCTTTCTTGAGGCATCAAGCTACAAGCATCAGGCTTCAGGAGCTGTGGGACAGTTCTCGGTGGAGCGAGCGGTGCGCCGTTCGGGTGAGCGACAAGGTCTGTCCTGCTCGAAGGCAATCGCGCGAATGCGGACCTGATGCCCGAAACCTGAAGCCTGAAGCCGCCGACCGAAGGGAGGCACCTTGCAGATAGACTTTAATTGCGACATGGGCGAGAGCTTCGGCCCTTACAGTTTCGGTGCGGACGAGGAGTTGATGCGCCACATCTCCTCGGCCAACGTCGCCGGCGGCTTCCACGCCGGCGACCCGCATGTCATGCGCGAGACGGTAGCGCTGGCCAGAGAGCGAGGCGTCGCGATCGGGTTGCACAACGGGTACGGTGATCTGGTCGGCTTCGGCAGGAGGGAGATAAAGGCCGCGCCGGAGGAACTCCGCGACGAGTTGATCTACCAGCTAGGTGCGCTGCGCGAGTTCGCCCGCCTCTACGGCCTGGAGGTCCAGCACGTCAAGCCCCACGGCGCCCTCTACATGGCCGCAGCCCGCGACGAGGAGTTGTCGCGGGCGATCATCGGGGCGATTCAAGAGTCAGACCCGGCCCTCGTCCTGTACTGCATGCAATCCTCGAAGACCCACGAGATCGCCCAGGAGATGGGCCAGCCCGTCGCGAGGGAGTTCTTCGCCGACCGCGAGTACAACGACGAAGGCCAGATCGTCTTTACCCGTCGTGTAGGCGAGGAGCTCGATCCGGAGGAGGTGGCCGGGAGAGTCATCCGAGGCGTGACGGAGGGCAGGGTCAGGACCGTGGACGGTAACGACATAGAGGTGGCTGCGGACTCGATCTGCGTCCACAGCGACACCCCCGGGGTCGTGAGGCTGGCCGAGACGATAGTGCGAAAGCTCGGGGAGAACGGCGTTGAGGTAAGGCCCGTCGGACGGGCGGAGCAGAGGGTTCCCTAGCACGAGGAGAGTTCGAGTTGGCGAAGACCGTGAAAGCCCAGATGCCAGGTACCTTCTACCGCCGTCCCGATCCGGAGAGCGACCACTACGTCGAGGAGGGCGACCAGGTCTCGGCCGGAGATACCGTCGGCCTGATCGAGGTCATGAAATCGTTCCACGAGGTCAAGGCCGAGGAAGAGGGCACGATCGCCAGGTTTCTCGTCGAGAACGAGGGGGCCGTGGACGCGGGCCAGGATCTCGTGGAAATGGAGTAGGATGCCGGTACACACCCCCATAACCGCCCGTTATCACGAGATCAAGGGACTTCGCGGTGCACAATAGAAGCGGCTGCTACTGGTTAAAGGATTCTGGCTTAATGGAGGAGGTTGCGCCATGACGGAGATGGCCCGGCGGTACATGGGGAACAGCGTACCACGCAAAGAGGACCCAACGCTCTTGACGGGACGCAGCAACTTCACCGACGACATCCGACTGCCGGGGATGCTGCACATGGCCTTTCTGCG
>DATDKO010000131.1:0-2631 GCA_036519935.1 Rubrobacter sp.
CTACTACTCTGACATGACCCGCACCTTCGTCAAGGGGGACCCGAACGAGGGGTTGCAGGAGATGTACGACGCCGTCTTGGAGAGCCAGGAGGTGGCGCTCTCCATGATAAGGGCAGGCGTCAACGGCAGGGACGTCCACCGCAAGGTCGCAGAGGTGTTGCACGAGGCTGGCTACAAGACGAACGTTCACGACCAGGAGGAGGGTAAGCCGCTCACCGAGGGCTTCTTCCACGGCACAGGGCATGGGGTCGGGCTGGAGATCCACGAGTCTCCCCGTGTCTCTCTCGTCGACGAAGAGCTCATCCCCGGCGACGTCATCTCGGTCGAGCCTGGCGTCTACGACCCGAAAGTGGGCGGCGTCCGCATAGAAGACCTGGTAGTCGTTACCGAAGAGGGCTGCCGTAACCTGACAATGTTCCCCAAGGAGTTTCGGATCGAACCGTAGAAGCGTCCCGGGCACCCGTCCAACTCACGGGTCGATCCGCCGGGATGCTGTAGTGGACATCGATAAGATCTAAGGAGGGGATATCATGGAGACCAGAACCGTTTCGGATGCCGTAGCATTCTCCGAGGAGAAGATGAAGAAGAACGCCCTCTTCGACTCGCCGCATCTCTTCTACGACGCCTACTGCCTCCTCCCTGGCCAGTCCCAGAAGATCCACGCCCACGAGGGCTCGGACAAAGTCTACTACGTCCTGCGAGGCACGGGTCGCTTCACCGTGGGTGGGGAGGAGCAGGATCTCGGCGAAGGCAACGCCGTCATCGCCCGAGCCGGGGACCCCCACGGCGTCCGAAACGAGACGCAGGAAGACCTGGTCATCCTCGTGACGATGGCCCCCCGCCCCTCCTGAGCCGTGGCCTCGACCGAGATGCCGCAGCCTCCCTACGTGCTCCTCTTCGAGGAGGTGGTCCCAGGCGCCAGGCCGCTCACCATACTGGTGGACGACCGCGGCGCCGTGCCGCTCTTCGACTCTGAGGAGAAGGCAGGAGCGTTCGTGGCTTCCACGGACCTCGGGGCCGGACTAGAGCCTGTCGAGGTCTCGGGCCCCGGTCTCGTCAGGGCGCTCGAGTCCGTCGGGGACGATGTCGACTACGTCGCCATCAACCCACCGCCGGCCGGTGAGGGTCCCATGAAGGTAAAGATGGGCGGCCTCGAGGAACTCGTCGACGCCCTACGGCAGAGCCAGGAGGACGACCTCTTCGGGCTAGGTGGGAGTTCCGGGGCTACGCCTTGAGCCGGTCAAGATGCTCCTTGCGAAATTTGGCCACCTTCGGCGCGATGATAACCTGGCAGTAAGGCTGGAACCCATTGTTACGGAAGTAGTTCTGGTGGTAGTCCTCGGCGACGTAGAACTCGTCGAACGGCTCCACCTCGGTCACGATGGGGTTGCTCCAGATACCCTCGGACTCCAGATCGGAGATCACCCCTTCCGCGACGCGCCTCTGCTCATCGTCGTGGTAGAAGATCACAGACCGGTACTGCGTCCCCACGTCTGCGCCCTGGCGGTTCAAAGTCGTCGGGTCGTGGATGGTGAAGTAGACCTCGAGAATATCTTTGTACGAGACAACCGAGGGATCGAACGTAACCTGCACTACTTCGGCGTGCCCCGTCGTCTCCGAGCACACCTCCCTGTAAGTCGGGTCGGGAACGGCGCCTCCCGAGTACCCCGACTCCACCTTCTCCACGCCCCGCAGCTCCTGGTAGACCGCCTCGAGGCACCAGAAACAGCCGCCTCCGAGCGTGGCGACCTCCTTCGCAGAGCCGTTCACCCTATCGTCAGTCGTCATGGATCACATCTCTCCATTCGCATCTTTTCGACGCTCTCGGTATACCGCATTCGTTACTCGGGTGCACGGCGCTGGGGTGGGTTTTCCGTTGTACCTACCATTCTTGTCGGGCATGGTCACCCCTCCTCGACGAGGGAGGAAACGTCTTCGTGAGGTTGTCAAATGGGTCCCGATGAGGAATGATCTATATATGTTCGAGCAGATGCAGGAGCACTGGCGGGAGTTTAGAGAGAGCAAGCCAGGGCAACGCTTCAAGGACCGTTACCATCGCCGGCGGCAGGGTGAACAGGGGCACATCGTATGGAGGATCTTCCTGATCACCCTCGGCGCCGTTATCGCCCTCGGCAGCCTGATACTCGCCCCCCTGCCTGGCCCCGGCTGGGCCACGGTCTTCATCGGGCTCATGATCCTGGCCGGCGAACTCCTTCCCGCGGCCCGCTTCCTCGACTGGCTCGAGGTACGGCTGAGGAAGCTCGGACGATACGTCTACAAGATCTGGCAGGCTACTATTTGGGGCAAGATCGCGGTGATCCTGGTGGCTGCGCTTTGCGTCGCAGCGGTCGCTTACGTCGTCTACCTCTTGCTTTCCGGCGTCTGGTTGTTCTGACCCGGTACGGCTGATCCCGTTACCGCTGCGCCTCGCGGTCCAAGACCGCGACGGTATCCCGATAGTACTTCAGGGCGTTCTCGTGGCTATCGCTGATGCAGACGGTGCCGACCTTGCCGTACTGGGAGAGCGCCCCGATGAGGTGGAAAACTACCCCCTGCTGGGAGGCGCCGTCGAAGTGGAGGCCGTTGTCGACAGCTATATCCACCAGATCGTCGGGGGTCAGGCCCTTGTAT
>DATDKO010000132.1:0-24196 GCA_036519935.1 Rubrobacter sp.
AGCTCTGGCTCGCTCAGTTGTCCTGCGGTGTAATCCCTCTCCGAGATAACCAGGGTCCGCACGCCGTCGATCACCTTGCTCAGGTCGGTGACCGTGGTCACAACGCGACGCGATTGGCGACCCTCATCCCCGATAGCGGACCCCTCGTAGACGAACTGCGTCCCCGGCGTCAGGGGTAGCCACCTATTGTCGATGTGCGTGGGATCCTCGAATTGGGCACGATCAAAGTCCTCTGCACTTCCCGTTAGAGGCGCGCTTTGCATGTGCTCGGAGCCGTCCTCCGAGCTCCCACTCTGTGCACCGCAGGCCGCAGCCGAGAGCATTACCAACAAAGAGATAAAGATGAGGCCAATGTGAATGTTGCGCATTTCAGGCTTCCTGTGTGCTCTTGCTCTTCCCGAAGCGTAAGTACAGAGAGGGCAGAACGAATAGGTTCAGCAACGTCGAGGTGACCAGCCCCCCCAGAATGACTATCGCCATGGGGTGCTCGATCTCATTACCAGCGACGCTGCCAGCAACCGCAAGCGGCACCAGCGCAAGACCTGTAGCCGAGGCGGTCATCAGGATGGGCGCGAGCCGCTCCTTGGCCCCGCGCAGCACCAGACCGGGCCCAAACTGCTCGCCCTCTTCGCGCTCCAGGTGCTGGAAGTGGCTGATCATCAGGATCCCGTTTCTAGCCGCGATGCCAAAGACGGTCAAAAACCCGATCAGCGAGCCTAGCGTGAGGATGCCTCCACCCATCCACACCGCAAGCACTCCCCCAACCAGCGCCATCGGCAAGGTGAGGAAGAGCAGCAGTGCCAGACGCAGACTCCCGAAGGAAGCCTGCAGCAGGAACAAGATCGCCAGCGCTACGGCGATCCCGTAGATCAGCAGGTTCTTCTGCGCGGCGGCTAGCTCGCTTGACTCTCCTATCACCTCCATGTGGTACTCACGCGGCAAATCCACTGCCGCGATGCGCTCCTCGACAGCGCTTACGGCGGAGCCGAGGTCGCCTCCCTCCACGTTGGCGCCGACGTCGATCCGGCGCGACTGATTCACGCGCTCTATGGCGTTTGGAGTCGGCGCGATGCGAACGTCAGCCACCTGCTCCAGTGGAATCTGCTTGCCATCTGGCGTGTCGATCGGAAGCTCGCGTATGCTGGCAACGTTGTGGCGAGTCTCGGGCGTGCTCCAGACGTGCACGTCGTAGGCCTTGCCACCACTGAAGATGTCGCCGACTTCCTCGCTGGCGACCAATGTGGCCGCCTGCCGGCGCACGTCGCCCGGCTTGATGCCGTAGCGTTGCGCTGCTGCCAGGTTCACCTCGACCTCCAAATGTGGTACTTCCTCTTGGAGGTCGGCGTGCGCGTCGACGAGACTGGGTATGTTCTGCAGCTTATTTGAGACCTCATCCGCCTTGGCGTAAAGCACGTCGAGTTCGGGGCCATAGATGCGCACCACGATGGATTCGCTCGTGCCCGTCAGCGTCTCCTTGATCCTTTCTCTCAGGTATGTCTGGACGTCATGATAGAGCCCGGGGTAACTGTCGACCGTATCCTGGACGGAGGCCAGAGTCTTGTCATAGTCAACCGCGGGATTGACGCTGATCCAGTTCTCACCGAAGTTCACACCGGCTATCTCCTCCCCCAGGAAAGCCTGTCCTATGTGCGATCCGCAGTTGCGCACGCCGGGGATCTCCCGCATATCCTTGCAGCCCTGAGCCACGATACGCGTCTCTTCCTGTGCCGAGCTGGCGGGCTTCGTCAACCAGTGCATGAGGAAGTCTCTCTCCTTGAAGGTCGGAAACAGGTCCTCCCCGAGCATTGGTATCACCACGGCGGCGGCCAGAAGGCACACAGCAACGGTGGCCATCGCTGGGCGCGGTGTGCGAATGATACGCGTAAGGCCCGCTCCGTAGCCACGCTTTAGCACCCGTAGCAGGGGAGATTCCTGGTGCCTGTGCCCTCTGGACAACAGGATCAGGCACAGCGCTGGCGTGACCGTCAACGCCACTACCATCGAGGCGAGCACCGCTAGCCCGTAGGAGAGCACCAAAGGCTTGAAGAACGCGCCGGAGAGGCCCGGCAGGAAGAAGACCGGCACGATCGCGACGACGTTGATCAAAGTCGCGTAGGTGATCGCCGTTCGCACCTCAACCGATGCCTCCAGCACTATGGAGATCATCGACTTGCCGGTACCCTCGCTTCGATTCTGGCGCAATCGTCGCACGATGTTCTCTACGTCGATGATCGCGTCGTCTACCACCACCCCGATGGCGACGATGAGCCCAGCCAGCATCATCACGTTGATGGTGGCGCTGCGCGAGACGAGCACGAGCACTGCCGCCAGCAGAGAGAGCGGGATCGCGATCAGGCTGATGAACGCCGTGCGCCACTCGAACAGGAAGGCGGCCAGGATCAGGATCACGAGCAATACCCCAATCAGCAGCGCCTCAGTGAGGTGGTCGAGCGCCAGCTCGATGAAGGTTGCTGGCCTGAAGATCGTCGTATCTATCTCCATGCCGGGAAGACCAGGACGCATGTCGTCGATCGCCTCTTCGACCCCCCGCGTCACCTCTAGCGTGTTGGCGTTAGGGAACTTCTGAACGACCAGCAACAGGCCGGGGCCATCATTGACGACGGCATCACCGATCAGCGGTTGGGAATCCCACTTAACGTTGGCCACATCATCGAGGCGCAACTTCGTACCGTCTCTTCCCTCCAGCGACACCTTGGCGAGGTCATCAGGCGTGACGACGGGCAGAACGTTTTGCACGTCGAGCCTCTGGCCGCCCTGCTCCACGAAACCTCCGGTCCCGATCACGTGACCTTCTGAATAGCGCAAAAGCCCAGCGTCCAGGGAGTCCGCTGTTTGGTCCATCACCTGCTGCAGCGAGACGCCGTGCTCGGCGAGCTTCTGTGGATCTACCTCCACATGCTCCTGTTTGAGGTGCTCCCCCCAGATGGCCACGTTCGCCACGCCGTCCACGCGCAGCAGCTCCTGCCTAATCTTCCAGTAGGCGACCACGGACATCTCTCTCATGTTCAGCTCGTCAGAGGTGATCCCGATCTTCATGACCCGGCTCGTCGACGACAGAGGAGGCATCATCCAGGGCGGGCTCGCCCAGGTGGGCAAGTTGGGTGAGGCTTCCGTCAGGCGCTCCTGTACCAGCTGCCGCGCCTCGTAGAGGTCAGTGTCCCTGCTGAAGAGGAGCTCGATCTGCGAGAGGTCGTTGACAGACCTGGAGCGCATCTCCTCGAGTCCAGGGATCCCGTTTAGCTGGTTCTCCAGCGGGACGGTGATAAGCTCCTCGACTTGCTCTGAGGAGTTGCCGACCGCGATGGTCTGGATCTCCACGCGAGGCGGGGCGAACTCTGGGAAGACGTCTAGATCTGCGTTACGAGTCTCGCCGATGCCGAAGATTATCAACGCCGCTGCTGCGAAGAGCACCAGCCACCGGAACCGCAAGCTCGATCCAACGATCCAACGCATCAGCAATCCCTCCTAATCATTCCTCGACCTCGAACTCAGTGCCGTACACCTCGTCGACCCCGACCGTCACGACCTCGGTACCGGCGGGTGGACCGTCGGATAGCACGACGCTATCACCGTCAAAGTGGTCGATATCGATCTCCTGGCGCACATAGGTAAGCGGCTTAGGAGCTGTATAGGCGTACGTACCGCCCTCCGCGTCGTAGATGAGGGCGGCGTAAGGCATAATCTTTCCCTGGCCATTCTGACGAATCGGGGCCGTCTTGAGGCCGACCCGCTTGGCCGCTTCGGCGTCGAATATCACGCGCTGGACGTCCGTTCCCTTGATGGGCTCTAGCTTGGCTGGCTCGTGATGGCTTGCCAACTCGTAGTCATAGCCCGAAGATGCCTCGCTGCAGGCCGAAAGCGATACTATGCCGGCGATCAGCACGAGACCCCAGCAGGCGGCAGCTAAATGCCCACTGCGCTTACGGGTGGTGGGCAACCGTCTCACTCGCCGCGGATTGCGTCTGTGCATTTTCAGACCCCCCGTGCTCGTGGGGCGCGCACCCCTTCGTCTGCACGACGCACGTTCTCGTTAATGCAGTGGATGACGTGCTGGAGGATGTTCTCCTCGCGCTCATTAAGAGCGGAGTCGCCTAAGAACGTCCCCTCGATTGGCAGCTCACGCAGCTCGCGCATGGGCTCGTATCTGCTGGGCACTCGGACCCTCCTCTTTACGGTGTTCCGGAGTGGGATTGCTCCTCTGCTCCGCGAGGCGAAGCGGGGAGATCCTTACAGCCGGAAGACGCCTAAGAAGGGTAGATCCTCGCAAGTGGTGGCAAACGACGGACGAACGACAGCCAAAGAGCGCAATGCTCCCTGCCTCTGAGCGTTCCTGAGCAGCCATCCGACGGTCACTCCGAAGGAGAACGCAAGGAGAAGCATTGTCAGGAGCTCAGCGTTCAGCGGGTACTTATCTGCACCCTCCGCCTCCTCCGCGGGCGCGGCGACGTAGGTCCCCTCCAGCGGGTGACCGTTCCCGTTCGTTTCTAGGTCGAGGCGTGGCAAATTCGCCATAGCCAGGGCAGAGGGCACTTCGGATCCAGTTGTTGGCAAGGGCAGGAGGAAGATGCCAAGGCACAGCAGGAAGGCCACCACAAGCGACCCACCGCGAGCGACGTAGCGAAAACGGTGTTCGCATCTTAGCCGTCGCGCTTCCATAGAGTATGCCCCTGTTCCGTTCACACCAGTGAGTATGTTAGGAGCCTTCCTGAGGAGATCCGGTGTTGCCCTAAGCATTCCACGACGTTTGTTGCTGGCTTTGTTGCCGTCACGCGCACAGAGTCCACTCGGACCTTCCTCTACATCCAGTTGTCCCAACAAATCTCAATATACAGAGGTAAATACGCGCATGCAACCCCCTGCGGATGGGAACTCAGAATTTTTCTGCATGCATGAGCCCGATGTTCCCCTTCTGAATAAGGACTTCGAGAGGAACACCTGGCCCGCGATATTTTCTGGCCACACAGACGGCCAGTTCTCCACGAGCCGCCGGCGGGCCTCACCGTCGCCGGATCGGCCCCGGATGCAGCAAACAGCTGATGAACGTGTTCTTCGCTTCGGTGTACCTCCTACGATCCCAACGAACCACACCTGCAGACCTTTCTTGAGATCCGAATACCTCGCGCAGTGCCTCCTCGGCCCCCAGCTCCTCCCGGAACAGCAGCCACTCACGCCACTGCGGATCGTCCACGGCCACCACGTGTAGATGGTGGGTCCGGATGTCGGGCGCCGACTCCTCCACGAACAGGAGCGTTCGACTATCCGAGATGGCGAGATTACTAGCTTCGATGTGATCTCGAAGCTAGTAACTCCTGAGCTTGCCTACGTTATGTGGATAGAGCGGCAGAAGGCCAAGATGGGGGCAAGGCAGGACGTTACCCGGGTCGACCTGCGAGTTACGATGATCTTTCGACCCGAAGACGGTGAGTGGAAGGTAGTGCATCGGCATGCAGACCCCGTAACCACCGCTCGGCCAGCAGAGTCGGTGATTCAGGAGTAGATCTACCCTTGGAGCGACCTTCTTAGAATTCCGTTCAAAGCAAAGTTCGTAGAAAGCACCTCATAGGTACTTGGGTGAATAAGCCAACTTCCGCTTGCTAGATGCCTAAATAGCTGCATGCCTGGCCTGACGCCACAACTGTGTCTGTGGGTCTGGAGCCGTAGAATGAATGCTGAGCCTAAGAGGAGCTGGTACTGATGAAGGAGCTGCATTCCCAGATCGAGATCAACGCTAGTGCGGAGCGCGTGTGGCAGCTGCTCACCGACTTCGCTTCCTATCCCCAATGGAATCCGTTCATCCGCCGGATCAGCGGCGAGCCCATCACTGGCGAGCGCCTAAAAGTGCGCTTAGAACCACCCGAGTCCAGAGGCATAACCCTTAGACCCAAGGTGCTCACCGCTGAGCCTAACCATCAGTTACGTTGGCTGGGGCACCTGTTCGTGCCGGGCTTGTTCGACGGCGAGCACTCCTTCATTATCAAATCGTTGGAAGAGGATCGGGTTCGGTTCGTCCAGAGAGAAGCCTTCAGGGGTTTGCTCGTTCCACTGTTCGCCCGCAGCCTGGATAACAGCACGCTACGTGGGTTCGAAGAAATGAACCGGGCTCTCAAAGAGCGAGCGGAAGCAGTTACCGGAGGCAGCTAGCGACTTCGAAGAACCCCGTCAAGGCGAAGTTCGCAGAATTTATCTTCCACGCCCTCGGGTGAATAAGAGTGAGAAGCAGGGACTGGGATACGCTCCCCGTCCCCCTCCAAGGGTGTGTTGTATTCTCTTTGTACGATTGCCTAGTAACCCACCAGACGAAAGGAGCGCTCTAATGTTCGCCAGCCTAACCTCCAAGGTAGTGACCGCCATCTGCGCCGTGATCGGCGCGATCGCCTTTGTTAGTATCTTCTTGTTGGCCGTGACGGGAGGGTCGCCCTATCTGCAGTTCGGGCTTGCTTTGCTCTTCTTTGCGATGTTCATAGTAGGCTCTTACTGGTGGATGGTGTTTGGGCCGGGACGCGGCCTGTAGGGGCGCTACGGGCTTAAAGAGTCGGTAGGCCTGCCTCGCACGAGTCTTTGAGTATCATCGACACGAGTGGACTTTCATGCGAAAGCCCATGTCCCCGGTCCTATGGGCGAGTATTTCTCGGGCAGTTGCGCCGTTACGAGTCGCAACCCCTTGCCACAGAAAGGCGCAACGAATGGCACGAATTCGCCGCGTTTCGACACCGAAGGGGCGGCGCTATGCTGTTGTCGAGTGCTTGCCGCGGCCCCCGAGGGGTTGCTTGCTACAGCGAACTTCGGAGAATTTATCTTCTTACGCCCTCCGGTGAATAAGTGCAAGAACAAGGGCCGGGGCTCAAAGCAGCCCCGGCCCGATTAGACTCAGGTGAAGCCGTTCATTCTATGCTTGCGGTCGCCGGAAATCACGTCCCCGCCCCTGTTGAGAGAGGCTGCTCCCTTACTGTTGGTCGCTCTTCTGCGAGGCTCCTCCCTGGTGTGAGGCATCCTCCTGCAGGATAGCGGCGATCTCAGAGAGGTCGTTGAACACCTTGAGGGTGTCGTCGATATTCTGCACCGAGGCGCCGTTGACCACGAGGTAGAAGACGTGGTGGCGGCCGGGTTTTGCCTCCAGGTATCACCCAACGACTCGGCCTCGATCAGGCGCCCGTTCACGAAGTCCGGGAGCGCGACGATGCCGGTCTTGGCGAAGCCCTTGCCCCGGGCGGGGCAGTACGTGCCGTCTTTCGCGAGACTGCCGTTGACGCCCAGCTCGGGCAGCATCTTGGCCTGAGGCTGCTTGAGCCAGTAGAGCAGAAGGTCGGTCGCCGCCTTTGGGGTGAACCGGTCTGTGGGGTTATCCTGCCATCCGCCAGGGCCACCTGGTCCACATCGACACCCGTCTTCTCGAAGAACTTCTTCATCACCGGGAAGCCGTCGTTGCAGTCGGTGCTGCCCGCCTTAACGGCCATCAAGCACACGTTGCGGTTGGCACCGTAGTTGCGGCTGACCTTGAGTATTAGCTTGGCGTACTGGCTGTAGGGAGGCGACACTTAGGCCGCGACCCGGTCGTCCGCTTCGTAAGAGCCCTTCTTCGCCGTCCACGCGCCTGATGCCGGACGTGCGCACCTGCCTTGCGATCTCGTCGAGCCCAGCAGATAATCATGAAGGGGGCCACGACCTCATACTTGCCAACCTATACACCAACGGACGCGACATAGTCAAGGGTGGCACAGGCTACGACAAGATCAAGGTCAACGATGGCGACAGCTTAAACACGGCCTCTGGGGGTGCGGGAGGTGATTGGTGCATCGTTGACGCCAAGTCAGAAGCGAATACTGGCTGCACAAGGGTGAGCGTCCGCTAGAGGTTCACTGAGGGCAGCCGCTCGAGGAGAGCCAAGCCTGCGGCGGAGTAACGCGATGACACCGCATTCCGTGTGGGGACTGGGGCTCGAAAGGAGCCCCGGTTTTACAGTCGGCCGGGGGGCATCCTGACAAGCGGCGTGTGGAAGGTTTGTATCTTCCTCACACCGCGTTTTCAGGTGAAGATTGCTGTCAAGGCTACATCCTCCACGTGAGCTTCTCCAGAACGCTGGCGGCGGGTAATAAAGCGCCTCGAAACGTGAGAGATGGCCTCACTCGAAGGTCTGATCTCTCCTCCCGTACGCAGGGTCTGCCAGCATCTTCCGCAGTTCCTGTATCTCGTTTTCCAGCCGGGGTATTTTCTCTGCGGACAGGGTTCTGACCCCTTCTTCGATCCGGTCCAGCTTCTCTCCATCTTGGGAACCTCCAGACTCCCTACCTCGAACGTCGAAGTCTTGCAAAAGCTCTCTAAGGCGTTCCGCGGATTCCTCCAAGGTTTCCCCGCCTGGTGCCCAGCGAAGCAAGCGCTGTAGGCCAGTTCTGAAGAAAAACCCGAAGATGGCGAACAACAGTATCGTGCTGCCGAAGCTGGCCAGCAACTCCGTGATGATCTCCCTCAGGATATTCTCGGGACCGAACAGCCGCGATACCACGATAACCGAGATCCCGAAGACGGCTACGGCGATGAGCCCAGGGACAGAGAGCAACCTCGGCAGCGTCGGGGACCCGGGATCTTCTGCGGGCATCTGATCTCCCTCCTTCGTTCATCCACACTCCCTGGCAGCCTACCGGATCAACCGATGAGATGGAATGAGATCCAGGTCCCCCCGCCCCCCACGAGGGCGCCGAGCGCCAACTCGGCCAGCGTGTGGCGACCCAGCTCGAGCCTGGCCCAGAACACGGGCGGCAGGAGCGCGAAGGCCGGCAATCCCCACGCGCCGAAAACGTAAGCCAGGCAGATCGCGGTGCCCGAGACGCCGGCGGCGTGGAGTGACAGGTTGCTCAAAGGCGTGATCAGCACGAAGGCAAGCGTGGCCAACGCGTAGGAGAGGAGCGCGGCCCTGAGCTCCGCCGGTCCGCCGAGAAGAGTTACCATCACGAAAGCCGCGGCGTGCAACGCTGCAACAACACGCAAGGGACCGACCCGCTCGACTCGCGGGATGGCTCGCGGATCCCTGACCTTCCCTGAGCAGGTGAGGTATAGGAGGTAGAGGAGCGAGAGCCCGCTGGTCAGGAAGATGCAAAGGACGGCCCAAAGCAGGCCCCCTATCCCTGCGGCCTCGACTCCGACCGCCAGGAAGAGCGGAACGGCGATGACCGGCAGGCGGGTTGCCGCTGAAACGAGTTCGGCCAACCTGAGGCGCTTCACAGTCCGGGAATTGTACAATGCCTGGATCTTGGTACGCGTGGCACAGATAGCGGAAGCAGTGGAAAGAATAGCCCCATTATCACTGGCCGAGGAGTGGGACAACTGCGGTTTGCAGGTCGGCGACCCGGAAGCAGAGGTGAACCGGGTCCTGGTCGCGCTAACGCCGCTGCCCGAGGTCTTCGAGGAGGCGGAGGAGAAGGGCGCTGACTTCCTGCTCTTCCACCACCCCCTTATCTTCGAGCCACTCAAAGCCATAGTCACCTCATCCTATCCTGGAGGCCTCCTGGCCATGGCCATCCGTAACAGTCTCGCAGTCTACGCGGCTCACACGAGCTACGACGCAGCCCCCACAGGCGTGTCCGTCGCCCTGGCAAGGACTCTCGGCCTCAGTGGACCGCTGCGCGTACTGTCTGCGAGAGGAGCCCTGCGGAAGCTCGTGGTCTTCGTTCCGGAGGAGAGCGTGGACGCCGTGGCAAAGGCGCTCGCGGAGGTTGGTGCAGGTGTGATCGGGGACTACACAGAATGCACTTTCAGAACGCGGGGCAAGGGTACCTTTCGCGGCGGAAAAGGTGCGAACCCTTATCTCGGGGAGAAGAGGCGGCTGGAGCAGGTCGAAGAGGTGCGCATCGAGACCGTCGTCCCGGCCCACACTGTAGGCCGTGCTGTAGATGCCGCCACTAGCGCCCATCCCTACGAGGAGGTGGCGCTAGACGTCTACCCTGTCGAGGGATCTCCCGGGGGCTGCGGCTACGGAAGAGTAGGGACTCTGCCGGAGCGGCTAACAGCCGGGGAGTTGCGTGAACACGTCTCGGAGTCGTTGGGCTTCCCTTCACGCCTCGTTGCGGACCCGGCACGAGGGATAGAGACTGTTGCCGTTCTCGGGGGATCAGGCGGTTCCTTCATCCCTGAAGCAGCCGCCTCGGGTGCGCATGCCTACGTGACAGGGGACGTCGACTACCACGACGCGTTGCTTGCGGAGTCCCTCGGCCTGGCCGTGATAGACGCAGGACACGCCGCCACGGAGCTACCTTCGGTGGAGCAGCTCGCCCTGCACCTAACGGGGCTCGTTGACGCGCCCGTAGAGGTCAGCCGGGTGAGACGCTAGAGCGGTTTGCTTCGTAATCAGAGGCTACAGGTCTCAGGTTTCGGCTTTCATGAAACGTTCGAGCTCTTGCCTGGATGGCAGGGCGCGCATTGCGCCGTAGTCGGTGCAGGCGAGGGCGCCGGCGGCGCAGCCCATCAGGGTCGCCTCGCGCACCCTGTCCTCTTCCAGCGGTTTGCCTGAGAGGTGCACGAGGGCGGCGGCGAGGAAAGCGTCTCCCGCGCCTGTGGCGTCCACGATCTCGCCCACGTCGAAGGTAGGCACTTCGCCGCTGAACTCCCTGGCAGCGTAGAACGCGCCTTGAGGTCCCTTGCTTACGAGCACCAGGGAGACGCCACGATCCAGGAGCATCCCGGCGGCCTCCTCGACGTCACCGGTTCCGAGCAGAGGCGAGAGCTCGTCGTCGCCCAGCTTGACGATGGTGGAGAGGTCCAGAAGCGGGTCCACGGCTTCTCTTGCGGCTTCGGCGCTCTCCCACAGGTGCTCGCGGAAGTTGACGTCGAAGGCCACGGGGACGTCGAGCTTGCGCGCGAGTTCTGCGATGCGGTGCGTAGCCGAGCGAACGGGCTCGCGGATGAGGGGGATGCTGCCGAAGTTCACGAAAGACGCTCCTGAGACCATTTCCTCCGCAACGTCCTCGGGCGAGAGCAGCTCGTCGGCGGCAGGGCTGGACCGGTAGAAGGTGAACTCGCGGTCTCCGTCAGCGCCTATCTCCACAAAGGCCAGCGAGGTGCGGGTCGGCTGACTCTGGCGGCCGATAGCGGAAGTATCCACGCCCTCGGATTCCAGTGCCCGCAGGATAAAATCTCCGAAGAGATCCTCACCAACGCTTCCCACGAAGGCGGCCTCGGAGCCGAGGCGGCGAGCGGCTACCGCGACGTTCGCCGGCGCGCCCCCAGGCCTGGCGACCAACCCAAGCTCGACCGCCGAGATCTCCTCCCCTCTGTAGATGTCCGAGACGACCTCGCCCAAAGCGACTATCTTCCCCAAGTCTTCCTCCCGACCCTGTATCTAGATCTCCACCAGCTAGATTCCTACCTCGCCAAGAGCCCTTATGTCCTCGTCCGAGTACCCCGCCTCCCGCAGGGGTTCTACGACGTCGCGTTCGAGGTCGGGAACGTAGCACGCCACCAGGGTGGCCTCCCCGGTCCTGGGGGGGATCACACTGACCTCTCCCATCGCGGCTGGCAGAACGCAGCTCTCGGCGCGACCGAGTGTCTCGGAACCGCCCTCGTAGTCTAGCTCCACCGGCCCGTCGCCTACGTTCGAGAGCGTGAGGAAGCGCCGCGGGTGAGAAGGTTCCGTGCGGGTCTCCGTGAGCGTCCAGCGTTCCAGAGCGAAGTGCGGACCGGCGCAGCAAAGGACGCGCCTGTTGGCGTCGTCCTCGAGCACGAGTCCCGGGTTCGGACGGGGCAGGTAGTCTGTCTTCAACTCGTCGAGGGTGGCTTCTATGTTCGCGTCCCATTCCTCCTCGTTCAGGCGATTGCCGTAGAGGTCGAAAGGCATCACGAACTGGCCCAGGTCCGAGGTCTGCTGGACCTCCAGGATCAGGGTGCCTGGCCCGAAGGTGTGCAGTATGCCACCAGGCACGTAAACGGTGTCGCCGGGCCGGATTTTGTGCTGCGGCATGACGGATTCGTAGTGTTGGGCCTTGAACGCATCGACGAGCTCCTCTCGCGAGAGGTCATTCTCGACGCCTGCGAGTATCTTCGCTTCGTCGGCCGCCCACAGGATGTGCCACGCCTCCGCCTTGCCGTGGGGCTCGCCGTGCTTCTCCCTTGCAGTTTCGTCGTCGGCATGAAGATGGACGGGCAGCATGTTGGAGGCGTCGAGGAACTTGATCAGGAGCGGGAAATGCGGCCCACGCCAGCCCTCCCCCACCAGCTCATCAGGGAACTCCTGGACGAGCTCGTGGAGCGTGCGCCCCGCATAGGGACCGTTGGCGACCGTCCCCGTCGTCTCACGGTAGTCGCTGATCTCCCAGGTCTCAGCCACCACGCCTTCTGGCGCGTCCCTCTTGCCGAGCATCTCGGGGATCAAACGGTCCCCGAAGTAATAATCGCGTACGTGGTAACTCAACTTGATCGGGTAGGCATCCACGCCCCATCTCCCCTCACTTCTCAACAGGGGTATTCTACACTGGTAGGTCCTGTCCCTGGCAGCGGCACGCGGTGCACGAAGCCGGCGATTGTGAGTAGATGAGGGGGACGGACCCCGACCTGGGAGAAGACCCTTGGCCCTCTACGAAACGGACGATACGCGCGCAGAGCGGCGCCGGCGTGTCCTCCTGACAGGCACCACTGGCTATATAGCAGGCCAACTCCTACCGGCGTTCAGGGAGCGCTACGACCTGAGGCTCATCGACGTCAGGGAGACGGACGCCTCGGGCAACATCGTCGAAGGGGTCGAAGCCTTCGATTTGCTCTCGGACGAAGACTCCACGCTGGAGCCATTGTTCTCGGACGTGGACGTAGTTGTCCATTGTCTACGGCGTCTCGGACAACGCCAGAAAGTTCTGGAGCATAACCAACGCCAGGAAGGTTATCCGCCACGAGCCCACTGACGACTCCGAAGTCCGCTTCGCCGAAGATATCGCCCGCCTGCTGCACCGAAAGGAGCTGGATGCATGATCAACGACCTCGGACACTCTGCCTTCGCTGCCCACGACGTGGATGAGACCATCGGCTTCTACAGGATGCTCGGCATCGAGGAGGCTTTCCGGCTGCATCATGACGATGGCTCGCTAATGCTCGTATACCTTCACGTCTCGGGAGATCGTTTTATAGAGGTCTTCCCCGGCGGACCTTCCCCCGACCCTGACAGGGAGCAGAGCTTTATGCATATCTGTTTGCTGACCGATGGCCTTCATGCGGCCGTCGAGCATCTGCGGGAGAACGGCGCGCCCATAGACCGCGAGCCTGCAGTCGGCCGCGACGGCAACTGGCAGGCCTGGACGCGGGACCCTGACGGCAACGAGATCGAACTCATGCAGCTCTCCGAGAAATCGCCGCAATGGCGGACGGCTCGTTCCGCAGATCGCGGCGGGACGTAGCGTGCGGCGTGAGCTCTATGGTCGATCGCGCACGGCTCAAAGAGACGACATCAAGGTGCGACTGGGAACCTTCGAAGGAGAGAAGATCTGGGAAGAGGACCTCCAGGCACACGTCCCGGCAAACTCCAGCTGCCCCGTCGCGCGCTGGACCGCGGACCAAGTATCCGGCGCCCCCGACCGCTACGTTTCGGTGGGTTCGGACCATGATCGGTTCCCCTCCAACCGCCACTTCTTCGCCGCCATCAAGGACCTCAGGAGAGACCCCGTCGAGCCGGCCGTAGACATCACCTATACCAGAGAGCTAAAGTTACGTCTCGAGGCACGTGCATACGCCTCCTTCGACTATCTCGAAGTCCCTCACGAGGCCAGCCGCTTCTCGGACAACTGCCTCGACCTCGAGCCAGGACAAGAGCGTACGATCTCCGTCACCAACGAAAAGAGAGCACTCAAAGCGGATAACATCAAAGTCAGATGGCGCTGATACCTGAAACCTTCTCTACTGCCTGCGGGCCAGATAGACGCCGAGCAGGATCACGACCCCGCCGACGATCTTATTGATCCCCAGCGTCTCGCCGAAGAACACGATACCCGACGTGACCCCGACGACGGTGATGAGGTACTGGTAGACGAGCACCCTATTCGCCCCGATGCGGCTTATCCCCCTCTGCCAAGCCGAGAATGCGAACGCAGTGGCGAAGACAGCGGAGTAGGCGACTGCGGCCCAGGGTCCTGCTCCCACGCTCCCCCACTCCAGGCTCAGCATCTGTGGGGAGGAGATGAGCAGCAGGAAGGGGATCCCGAACAACACAGGATACGTCGCGACCGCGAGCGGGGTGTTGCGTTCCAGCAGAGGCATCGAGAGAACCGCGTATGCGCCGACGCAGAAGGCGGCGATCAGGACCAGCAAGTCCCCGACGAGGCTGGCATTTCCCGACGTCAGTCCATCCAGGACGACCAGGGCCACCCCCATGATGGAGAGCCCGACGCCGAGGACACCCTTCCACGTCGGCCGTTCGAGACCGAGGGTCGCGCCAAGCAATAATCCCCACACCGGCGCCGTCGCGAAGATAAGGCCCGTGCTTCCGGCACTGGAGAGGCTAACGCCGAACGTAAAACCCGTCTGGGCCGTCGCCACCCCGAAGCAACCCAGTGCCGCCATCGGGAGAATATCGCTCCTTCGGAGCCTGCTCTTCGGTTCGAAGATACGTAAGAAGAGGAGAAGCAATAACCCGCCGACCGTAAACCGCAGGGCGACCAGCAGCAGAGGTGAGATCGTTGCGGCAGCATACTTCGTCGCTGCGAAGTTCAGGCCCCAGAAGATCGCAGCCAGGGCCAGCGAGACCTCCGTCGCCACCGCAGCCCTGTCCTTGGGATCAAACACAAGAGCGGATTGTACCGTGGGTGCAATGATTGGGTAGGCTGCTCCGGATCTTATCTATCCACCTACACAGAAGCTCGGAACAGGCTTCATCACGCCGGCAGACTATCGAGTCCACTTCGAGGTAAGGAAGATGCCAGCAGGCTACACATTTTGTGCCTTTTTGGCCAGAATTTCTGCACAAAGCATTTACCGCAGGGACTATGTGCGGTATGAAAGGAGTATCTGGTGCCCGAGCTCTCCTTTCCCCAATTACCTATCACTTCAGGTAAGGGCACCAGATTGAGCGTATCGGGAGGGAAACACCTGCAGCGCTAATCGGCATCTGCCCAAACCGCCAACTCCACCCGATCTCTAAAAACATGCGTGCAGCCGCATTGGCTTGCTGTCCAAGGCCCTCTATGCCTCACTGAGGATCAGTAAAGGGTCGAGTAGGGGTTCAACTTCCCCTGTGGTCCCTCGTTAACTTTTGGTTAAAGATCAACACCTGGGGTTGACAATGTCTCCACTATACAGCTATAGTGCTTAGATACAAAAGTAGCATGCTAGGCATCGGTGGGCCGCGTCCAGGGGGAGAAGGGGGTGACAGAATGACGACGGTGATCGATCACGTCGAGGGGCACTACGAGACGCAGAGCATGTCCTACGGGAAGGCGTACGTCTGGTGTCCCGAATGCGTCGTGGTCGAATGCGATTGCGGCGAGACACTGATCTTGACCGCCTCGGAATCAGTCTGCTGGTGTGGGACCGACCACGAGGCTTTGGTTCGAGAGACCACGGCTTTCGGGCAACCGTCGGAGGAGGCACCCCACCCGTGGGAACGGGAGTATCGGGAGTGGCGGGAGAGGCAAGACGAATACTTGCGTTCGGAGAGACTCTATCAACAGGAATTGAGAGCCATTGACTGAGAACGACGGAGGGGAACGAAGGGGAGCGACGTCTCCCCCTCCCATGTACCAGTCGCTGGCGCACTACCTCATCGTCCGGCGTGGGCTCACGGGTTTTGAGGCTCCCCACACCTTCTTTCGGCGCGGTGAGCGGGTGCTACCGGTGTTCTGTGCCAGGGAAGCGGCCGGGAGGTTCATGGACTCCCGTGCCCTCGGAGAGGGGTGGTACGTAAGGGGGTTCTCTGTTGGTGAGTTGATCTCGTTGCTGTTCGCACTTCACGAGAGGGTGGCGTGGGTCTTGATCAGTCCCTTGCCTGGGGACCTGCTGATCGAAGACGCGTTATCTCACCTTACGAGCCGAGACAATTTCATAGCGTCCTTGATCGTGCGTTGAGGCCGCACGATGGTTCCTTTGTCTCTCCCCACCGGATGTGACGTTGTTCTAGTCATACGATGTTCCGTGTAGATTTGCTGTCCTGAGGCACCTCTACGCTTCACTGAGTGCCTGGAAAGAGTCGGGGCGCGTAAGGACCAGAAGTGTCAGGAAAAACAGCGGGCCTGGCAGGATTCGAACCTGCGACACACGGCCCCGGAAACCGTTGCTCTATCCCCTGAGCTACAGGCCCGCGCAAGAGTGGGGACCGCCCAGGGATGTTACCGTAACGCTTGCGGCGCTTCAACGGACTATAGGGGCGATTGAAATCGTCCACCCAGCGTATAAACTACGCCGCACCCTATATGTACGCGGTGATCTCGGACATCCACGGCAACCTCGAGGCACTAGAAGCCGTCCTTGGCGACGTGCCCGAGGAAGTGGAGACTATCTACTGCCTTGGCGATGTTATCGGCTACGGGGCGAACCCGGACGAGTGCTGCAACGTGGTGCGCACCCTGGGGATGCCGACGATCTCGGGCAACCACGACCTCGCCGTAACCGACCTGGAGACGGACCTGAACTGGTTCAACCCGACAGCCGCGGCGGCCGTGCTGTGGACGCGGGATCACTTGAGCGAGGAGAACGCCAAATTCTTGCGCACGAGGCCGCGCATGATGCGGACCGAGGAGGCGCTCTTCGTCCACGGCTCCGTACGTGATCCCGACGAGTACATCATCAATACGATCTCCGCGCACGACAACCTGGCAATGTTGAAGAGCGAATACCCTGACGTCCCGATCTGCTATTTCGGCCACACGCACGTGAAAGCTGTAGCCCCTTCGCCGAACGGCGCGAGGTTGGGGGGACACACCCTGGATCTCCACTCCGGCGGCCCCTACCTGGTTAACCCCGGCTCGGTTGGCCAGCCGCGCGATGGGGATACCTTCGCCTCGTACGTGATCGCCGACGGCGAACGCGTGACATACCGCTTTGTCGAGTACGACATAAGAAAGGCCCAGGCCAAGATACGGGCCGCAGGCCTCCCCGACATGCTCGCAGACCGCCTGGCCGTGGGCCGCTAGCCCTCCCCAGGCGTGGAACCCGCCTTCCAGAGGCTCTTCACCGTCGAAGAAGCGAACGCCCTCCTTCCCCGCTTGCGTAAGCTACTGGACGAAGTAGCGCTCCACCGCGACGCCCTGCGCGAGAGGGCCCCTCACATGCAACCTATCCTGGCGGCCGCAATCTGGAACGGCGGTGGTAAGGCGGGCTCGGAGTACGGTATCGAGGCGTACAATCTCTCCCTGGCGATAGGGCGCATCAGGGAGCTTGGCGTCGTACTCAAGGACCTGAATATGGGTTTGCTCGACTTCCCGCACGAGCGCGAAGGACGCGTCGTCTTCCTCTGCTGGCACCCACCCGAAGAAAGGGTTGAGTACTGGCACGACCTCGACGCCGGCTACGCCGGCCGCCGACCACTCTAGAGACCTTGCGCATAGTCCTCCAACGCGTCAAAGAAGCCTCCGTTACGGTCGCGGGAGAGAAGATCTCCGGCATAGGCCCGGGCCTACTCTTGCTGGTCGGCGTCGCCCACGGAGACGGCGAACCCGAAGCGAACTGGCTAGCCGAGAAGATAGCAGGACTGAGGATCATGTCCGACGAAGAGGGGAAGATGAACCGCAGTGTCAGAGATGTCGGAGGGGCCGTCCTAGCCGTCTCTCAATTCACCCTTCTCGCGGACACACGCAAGGGGAAGCGTCCCAGCTTCGTCGGGGCGGCCCCGCCCGAGGAGGCCACGCGCCTCTTTGACCACTTCTGCGAGCGGCTCCGCGCGGCCCACGTTCACCCGGTCGAGACAGGCCGCTTCGGCGCGATGATGGATGTATCGCTCGTCAACGACGGTCCCGTCACGATAGTCCTGGAGAGATAGCTGGTCAGCAGGGCGCCTCCCTTCGGTCAGCGGCTTGTCAGCCAGTCAGCTTTCGCGTGCGTGAGTCCTGGCTGACTAGCTGAATTGCTGACGAGCGGAGGCGTCAACCGGAGCGTGCTGAAATGCTGATCGGCGCCAGTCGCTGTAGCCTCCTGGGTGGCGGTGCACTTCGCCTTCGCTGACCTCGACTATACAGTCGGCGATACGGTCGAGGAAGTAGCGGTCGTGCGAGACGAAGATCACCGTGCCTGAGAACCTTTCAAGCTCGGCTTCGAGGATCTCGAGCGAGTCTATGTCGAGGTGGTTGGTCGGCTCGTCCAGTACGAGGCAGTTCGGTTCTCTCAGCATGATCAGGAGCAGCTGCAACCGGGTACGCTCTCCCCCGCTCAGGGACGTCACCGGCGCCCTGACCTGCTCGTAGCAGAACAGGAAACGCCCGAGCAGCTTCACGGCCTCGTCCTCGTAGAGCGGCCTGGCGTCCCGCACGAGCCCCAGTGGTGAAGCGCCTGGTGGTGGTCGTTCTGTGCCAGGTACCCGATATCTATGGATGGGCCTGCCCAGCGCTCGCCCTCCGTCGGGGGGAGGATGCCGGCGAGGACTCTTGCGAGCACGCTCTTGCCAGCGCCGTTAGGCCCGACTATCCCGAGGCGCTCGCCGCGCTCGACGGTCAGGTCAAGCTCGATGAGCACCGGGTCCTCGTCGAAGGCAACGCTCACGTCCTTTAGTTCGATGACCTTCCTGCCACCTCTTACCCTGCCGCGGAACTCCAGCCCTAACTTGCGCCGCTCCAGCACGGGGCGCTCCACCTTGTCCATGTGGTCGATCTGGCGCTGTTTGTTGCGGGCTTGCTTGATGTGACGTTCGTTTACGACCATGCTGGCCCAGAGCTTGAAGCGCCGAATCGCCTCTTCGAGGCGCGCTATCTCTTTTTGCTGAGCGACGTAGAGTTGCTGCTGTCGTTTGAGCTTGAGCTCACGCGCCACGGTATACGCCGAGTAGTTGTCCAGCCACGATGTGATCCTCCCGTCTTCCAGCTCGGCGATCTCCTCGACCGTCTCGTCAAGCAGGTAGCGGTCGTGGGAGACGATGACGACGGCGCCATCGAACGTGCGGACGATCGCCTCCAGCAGTTCCCTGCGTCCGGCGTCGAGGTGGGCTTCGGGCTCGTCGAGGAGCAAGACGTCGGGACGCCGCGCGAGGCAAGAGGCCAGGACTGCCAGCTTGCGTTGCCCGCCGCTCAGATCCCTCATCGGACGATAGATGTCGCCATCGCCAAGGCCCAGCGATCTAAGGTAGCCGCGTGCCTCGCCCTCGAAGCCGGGACCACCAAGCTCCGTGAAGCGGTGCAGGAGCCGGTCCTGGCGCTCAAGCACCCGCTGCATCCGGCGCAGGTCGGCCGCCACCCCGGGCGAGCCAAGCTGCTCCTCGCACGCTTCGAGTTCCTCCTGAAGATCCGAGATCTCTGGCCGCGCCGCGCGTACGACCTCCATCGGCGTACGTTCGTCGCCCTCGATGTACTGGGGCAAAGCAGCGACGCTCAATCCCCGGCGCCGGATCATCTCTCCCGCATCGACATCCTCCGTACCTGCGAGGATGCGAAGCACTGTGGACTTGCCAGCGCCGTTGCCGCCGACGAGCCCGATCCTCGCCCCCGCGTTCACCTTCAACCCAAGACCCAGCAGCACGGCCCTGCCTCCGTAAGACTTCTCTACGGAACTCAGCCCGATGAGGGTCATGCGGACCTCCTGACGTTGACAAGATGTGTCTTGCTCACCGGACGAATGATGACACCCGTGCCTAACAGGCGCATCACCCAGTTGGATGATCTTCGAGATCTAAGCATTCTGTACCAGACCTTCGACGTACAGGGTAGCAGGGCGTGTATAGCCCTCGCCCGGTATTCGACCGCGCATGGCGTCGCGCCGTTCGCGTAACCGTCTCGCGGTCGGCGGCGGCAACGAAGACAACTCCGCGGGCTCGTCCTCGGCCAGGACCAGCTTTCCGAGATGACGGATTCTCAGTGGTGGTGATACCAGCCACCACACGTCCGTGAGACACTTTTCGTGTAAGACCAAGAGACGTTCTGGCGGCCGGATCCCGTAGAGCTCTCTTGCGTACGCCGCACGCATCAGCTCCGCCTCCAGTCTCTCGTCTTCGAGCTGCACCGCCGGTTCAGAATCGACGAAGTCGCTCGTCGCGACCCTGCCACCGGGCCGTGCCACGAAGCGGAGCGCTGTGAGGGCATCTTCCGCCTTTCTCTCCTTTACGTCCAGCTCGTGGAACAGGCCTGAGGAGTAAACGAGGTCGAAGGTGCTTGGGCCGAAAGGCATCTGGAAAGCGTCCCCTGCGAGGAGGCGGATCGGGGCAGCAAGTTCAGCCTCGTCAAGAGAATCTTGCGCCTCATCGACAAATCCTACGTCCAGGTCTATGGCGGTGACGCTCCCGCTCTCCCCCACCCGTTGGCTGAGGCCTTCGATCCAGAGCGGCGAGGAGCCTCCTGCGTAGAGCACGTCCAGACCGCTGATGTCTCCGAGGAGGTCGAGCTCGCGGTCGCAGAAGGCGATGAGGTCGTCTTCGAGCTCCTCTCGCTCTCCCGGCGTCAGAGGGTCCTGTTTGTATAATCTCTGGGTCATGAAGGTGATTGTTGCAAGAGATCTCGTAAAATACCACGGTGGAGACCTGAAGGTCCTCTCCGGCGCGACACTCTCGGTTGAAGCCGGGGAGAAGATCGGGCTGGTCGGGCGCAACGGCGCAGGCAAGACGACCCTGCTCGATCTTCTGGCAGGACACTCGGAACCCGACTCGGGCTCGGTCGAGCATCCGGGTGGCGCGAAGGTCGGGATGACGGCCCAGAAGCTTTATCTGGGAGAGAGGGGCGCCCTCTCTCTAGAGGAGGAGATCATCTCCGCCTTCGAGCCCTTGATGGCCCGCGAGAAGAAGCTCGAGGAGCTTGGCACACGCCTCTCCGAGGACCCATCTAACGCGCTCATGGAACGTTATGGCAGGCTTCAGAGCGAGTTCGAGCGGGACGGCGGCTACGAGTACCGCGCGCGGGCGGCCTCGACCATCTCCTCTCTGGGTTTCGCCCCCGAGGACTGGAAGCGTCCGGTCGGCTCGTTCTCGGGCGGCGAGCAGAGCCGCATTGCCCTGGCCCGCCTGCTAATGGAGGAGCCGGATCTCATCCTCCTCGACGAGCCGACCAACCACCTCGACCTGCGCGCCATAGAGTGGCTGGAGAACTTCGTCAAGGGGGCGAGGAGCGCCGTCCTCGTCGTCTCCCACGACCGCTACTTCCTCGACGCCGTAGCCGGTTCTATCCTGGAGCTCGAAGATGGCCGTCTCGCCCGCTACCCCGGCAACTACAGCAAGTATGTGGCCGAGAAACGGGCTCGTGAGGAGCAACTCGCCCGCAAAGCGAAGGCCAACGCCGAACGCAGGGCGCAACTAGATCGCTTTGTCGAGAAGAACAGGGCCAAGGCGAGCAAGGC
This sequence comes from Rubrobacter sp., assembly GCA_036519935.1. Taxonomy (GTDB): domain Bacteria; phylum Actinomycetota; class Rubrobacteria; order Rubrobacterales; family Rubrobacteraceae; genus Rubrobacter_D. Next base: position 21,448 of record DATDKO010000132.1, read on the forward strand.
CAGCCAGGCCAAGAGCAAGCAGAAGCTACTCGACAAGATGGAGAAGATAGAAGACCCGAGGAGCGCTTCGAAGAACGTCAGGGTCAACCTCGGCGGGGAGACCACGCGAGCCGGGCGCGTCGTGCTCGAGATGGAGGACGTGCGCTACGCCCACGATGACGCTGAGGAGCCGCTGCTGGAAGACCTCGACCTCGTTATCGAGCGCGGGGAGAGGGTGGCTTTGCTCGGTCCCAATGGGACTGGGAAGAGCACGATCATGCGCCTCGCCACGGGTGAACTCTCCCCCCAGAGGGGCATGGTCAGGCCAGGCAACAACGTTACGCTCGCCTACCAGGACCAGCAGTTGGCCCGCCTCGACGACGCCAAAACAGTCCTGAGGGAGGCGATGGACGCCACGGGCTTCGACGCCCCCGAGGCCCGCGACCTTCTCGGCGCCTTCCTGTTCTCCGGCGAGGATGTCTTCAAGAAGGTGAGATCCCTCTCCGGCGGCGAGAGGAACCGTCTGAGCCTGGCCGAGATCGTGGTGAGCGGTGCGAACCTGCTCTTGCTCGACGAGCCTACCAACAACCTCGACATCCCTGCCCGCGAGGCGCTCGAAGATGCACTCCTCGAGTACAGGGGCACGATGTTCTTCATCTCCCACGACCGCTACTTCCTCCGCAAGCTGGCGACCAGGGTCGTAGATCTGGAAGGCAGGAAACTCAGGAATTACCTCGGTGGCTACGACTACTACCGCTCCCATCACAGGCTTGACGAGGGTTCGAAGGGCGGCAAGGGCCGTCAGCGCCAGCGCATCAGGCCGGGGCAGAGCAAAGAGCAGGGCGTCCTCGCCACCCGCCTCGTCGCTGTGGAGGGTGAGATCGACGCGACCGAGCGCCGCGTGGCCCGCCTCGAAAAAGAGCTGGCCACCTCAGAGCTGTACTCCGACGGCAAACGCTCCCGCCAGATCGTCACCGAACACCGCCAGCTGAAAAGTGCTCTCGACGGTCTATACGCCGATTGGGGAGCGCTACTCGAAGAGGCCGAGGAACAAAGCTAGCCAGCACGCTCAGGCTTCGCCTCCGCTTGTCAGCACGCCGCCTCCCTCCGGTCGGCGGCTCTCAGCGCTCAGCAAGTCGTCCCGTAGCTCCTCCGCTGGCTGTGTTCCCTCATGCGAGGCCAGGCGAGGGCCTGCAAGGCCCGAAGCGTGCTGACAAGGCGCGAAGCACCGTGCTGACCAGCTAAAGAAGTCGGGACGAGAGGATTTGAACCTCCGACCTCCTCGTCCCGAACGAGGCGCGCTACCAGGCTGCGCTACGTCCCGACTGAGGCAGACATTATACCAGCCGGCTACTTGCTGTCAGCGTGTAAGCTTGTCAGCATGCGCCCGATAGGGCGCTAGTCAGCAAGTCGCCTGTTCCAGGCGACTTGTCAGCATGGCAGCTTGTTAGTTTGAGCAAGCCCTGGCTGATTTGCTGAAAGCGAGGGCCTTATCGGCCCGGAGAGTGCTGACAAGCGAAGGCGTTAGCCTGAGCGTGCTGCTACACAGCTATGAATGCTTTGTCGCGGCCGGCGTAGAGTTCGAGGGCGCTGGCAATGGCTTCGGCGACGGTTGCGGGATAGTAGGGATCTGAGGCTACGTCCAGCTCCTCGGGGTTGGTGAGGTGCAGAGGTTCGAGGATTACGGCCGGGATGTTCGTCTCGCGCAGGATCTCGAAAGACCTGCCGAACTCCCCTATATCTCGGGTACCCAAAGCCTGGCTGATACCCCGCTGCAGATAGGCGGCGGCCATCCTGCCTCTGTGCGACTGGTAGCCGAGCCGCCCGAAGTAGTAGGAGGCTGTACCGCAGGCGATAGGGGTCGGGTGAGAAGCGTGGTGGACGGAGACTATCATCCTAGCCCCCGAGGAGTTGGCGAGGAAGGCTCTGTCGACCGCCGAGACCTCCTCGTCCCCGCTCCTGGTCAGAAGGACCTCCCTGGCTGGCAGGATCTGGGCCAACTCCTGCGCTACGGCGAGGTTCAAATCTGCCTCGGAGAGCCCCCTCGGGCTCTCGTACCCCGGGTCCCTGCCACCATGGGCGGCGTCCACGACTATGGCCCCGGAGAACAGGTCATCCGTAAAGTATCCTCCGCTCTTGTCAGGGAGCTGGTGGGTTCCGAGGGACTGGGCGGCGTATGTATTCAGGACCTTGAAGACCGTGGCGTCCACCACCCCGTCGTCCTGTAGGCCAGCGTTCCTCTGGAAGTCGCGAACAGCCCTGACGGTACGGGGGTCGAACAGACCGTTGACGGCGCCAGGGTCGAACCCTAGGTCGTCGAGCATTTGCTGGAGTTCGACGACGTCGGCGCCTCTGAAAGGCGGCTGCCTGAGGTACAGCAGACGTCCTCCCGGCCTGTAGCCGGCCTCCACGATCTCGCGCCAGGTGATAGGACCGACGAGTCCGTCAGCGAGGAGACCGAGGCGCTGCTGGAAAGCCCTTACGGCGAGCTCTGTCCTCTCCCTGAAGACGCCGTCTATACCCCTGCTTCCCAGATCGAAGCCAAGGGCCTGCAGGCGGGTCTGAAGGTCGACGACCTCCCGTCCCCTGTCTCCCCTACGCAGCGTACGCATGTACCCGACCGGTCTACCCTCTGTCCTCGCTCAGTGTTCGAGCCGGCCAACGCGTGAGCGCCGGGCCCCGCGAGGTTGCCCGGCGCTCACGCTTTGGCCGCTCGACGTCTGAACGAGGAAATAGGGGAGACCGGTCGGGTACGTGCGTACGCTGCGTA
>DATDKO010000133.1:0-12036 GCA_036519935.1 Rubrobacter sp.
TAAGAGGGGAGATGAGGTACTCCTCAAGGACCGGGTCGGCAGATCATACAGATACCGCGTAAGCGAGGTATTGATAACCGATCCCAACGACGTGTGGGTGATGGGGCAGGTGAGGGGGAGGGACATGGTTACGTTGCAGACATGCACCCCCTACCCCACCTTCCAGAAGCGTCTGATCGTACGTGCAGACCGCGTATAGCTCACAGCCTCCCACAGTACGACGCTGTCCTGAGCGATTCGCGAATTGCGAGGCGATGGGGTGGGTCGCGAAAAGTAAGTGGCCGATTCTCGTACCCTCGTACCACCTCGAAAAATCCGCCCCCAGTTTTACGGATACAAGTGTGTACAACACCAGGCAAGCGGTCGCTCTCATCAGGATTGCGGTGGAGGTGAAGACGAGGACGAGGCTGGTGGGCGTCTTCCCGAACGAGACGAGCGCGCAGACCCTGGCAACGAAGATAGTCTTGAGCAGTAGCGAGGAGGAGTGGGCGCTAAAGTGCTATCTCATGATGGACGTTCTCAAAACGGTCGAAGAACCAAAGCCACAACTTTCGAGACCTTGACGTACATCTTGAACCCCCTGGCGACACAGAACGCTTCGCATATGGTGAGGTGACCATCAGCGCGGCTCCCTGGGTGTCGGAGAAGATCGTCGCCGAAGCGTACTACAACCTTCAGAGCCGAATACTTCCGGGTGAGCAAAACCGGGCGTTGGAGTGGCGAAGACTCGAACTCTTGCGCTTCGTCATCCAAAGAGAGAACCCCATTGAGCTAACACGAACAAGGCGCCGACAAATAGGGAAAGAACTTGTCAAGGAGTGGGATCGGAAGAATCCCAACTGAGCCTATGGTAATAAAGCACAACCCACCAGCGCCTTCTGGGATGCTTACAATGATGCTGAGAAATCGGTGTTGCAACCTTCTTGGAACCATCCGCGTAAGTTGAGGCAAGTCGACGCAGGTGAGTCTTCATGAGTGGCAGCAGTAGTGGCAGCAACGGAAGCAGTAGAGAACGGTATTAGGCGGCAAGTGTGATTCGCTACACAGGTTAGATTCCCTTTGGAATAGGGATTTTTCGTCCTGGGACGGCACGACGTGGTAGAGAGAGTGCATAATAGCCAGTTATGGAGACTACAGGCCGCAACCCTACCTTCGCCGCCGCCGCAGGTACGCCATACGCGGCCGAGGCCGCCGCCGAGACGTACAGGGTGGGGGGTAACGCAGCCGATGCGGCCGTGGCCGCAGCGGCTGCCGTCGGCGTTACCGAGCCGCTGATGAGCTCGATCGGGGGCGGCGGGTTCGCCCTCGTCAGAGATCCTTCCGGCGAAGCCGAGCTCATCGATTACTACGATGCGATGCCAGGCAAGGGGCTGCCTGCTTCGGCCTTCGGGGCCGGAGGAAGCCCGCAGACGATGATCCTCAAGTACGGGGCTGGGGTGCGCTCCATCGTTGGGGGGGCATCGTCTGCTGTCCCCGGCTCCCTGAGGGGATGGGAGAAGCTCTTGGCGCGCCACGGCAGGCTGAGCCTGAAGGAGGCGCTCGCTCCCGCGGTGAGGTTCGCGCGCGGGGGGTTCAGGCTGTGCAGGACCTCGGCCCTATGGTTTGGGGTCGCCGAGGAGGTGTTGAAGCTGACAGACGAGACCCGCAAGCACTTCTACAAGGGAGAGCGGGTGTATCTGGAGGGTGAAGAGGTGCGCTTCCCCGAGCTCGCCGACACGCTGGAGGCGATCGGGGAGGGTGGGGCTTGGCTTTTCTACGAGGGGGAGCTGGCGCGTACGATCTCCGCCTACATGCTCGAGATGGGCGGCATCATAACCGAAGATGACCTCGCCGAGTACGAGGCCATCGTCAGGGAGCCCATGAGCGTCAGCTACGGCGCCGGGGCCATGCATACCAACGGCCCGCCGTCAGCCGGTGGCCCAACGCTGGCCCAGATGCTCAAGGTCGTCTCAGCCTACGACCTGGCCACCATGCCGGAAGCAGAGTACGTGAGGGTGATGACTGGGGCGATGAAGCTTGCGCTCAGGGATCGTGAGACGGCCTACCTCGACGGGGCGGAGAACAGCCGGGTCGCGGAGCGGCTCACAGGGGAGGAGTACGCGGCGGAGCAGCGGCGCAGGATCTACTCCGCCTTCGGCTCGCCGCACACGACGCATCTCTCGTGTGTGGATAGCGAGGGCATGGCCGTCTCGATTACGGCCAGCATGGGCTACGGGTCGGGACTCGTCGTGCCAGGCACGGGCATCCCTATGAACAACACGCTCGGCGAGCCCGAGCTCAACCCCAGAGGGTTCCACGCGCTCGCTCCGGGGGAGCGTTTGATCTCCAACATGAGCCCGACCGTCGTCTCCTCTGAGGAGGGCGGGGTCATCGCGCTTGGGACGCCAGGCGCTTCGCGCATACCTACGGCCATACTGCAGACGCTCGTAAATGTTCTGGATTTCGGGATGGCGCTGGAGGACGCCGTCCTCGCGCCGCGCTTCCACGCGGAGGGGGATCTCTTCGCCTACGAGGCCGGTGCCCGCACAGCGGACCTCGACACCTACGAGCCCGTGCTGACTTACGAGACCCCCAATATGTTCTTCGGCGGGGTCAACGCGGTCAGGCGAACACCGGACGGACGCTTCGAGGCGGCGGCCGATCCCCGTCGTTCGGGAGGAACTGCCATTGTTTGAAAACGGGCACTGGCCGGTCGGGATCTTCGGTGTACCTATGGATCTCGGCCAGGACCGACGAGGCGTGGATATGGGACCCAGCGCCATTCGTTACGCCCGCATCGAGGCATCCCTCGAGGACCTCGGCCACAGGGTTACCGACCTCGGCAACGCAGGGGTGCCTATCCCCGAGACCGTCGTGGCTAGGGAGGAGGTCAAACACCTAGCCGCTGTAAAGGGCGTCTGTGAAGAAGTCTCTGAGCGGGCAGCGACCGTAGTCTCCGAGGGTATGTTCCCGATCTTCCTCGGCGGGGATCACGCCATCGCTATCGGGACCGTCTCCGGGGTTGCGCGCTCCACGCCCGGAGTCCGGACGGGTGTGATCTGGGTCGACGCCCACGCGGACTTCAACACGCCTGCGACCTCGCCTTCGGGCAACATCCACGGCATGCCGCTGGCGACCCTAACTGGGCGTGGCCACCCCGACCTCGTCGGGATCGGCGGTCCTGGGGCGAGCGTCAGGACAGAGGACGTCGTGATCATCGGCCTGCGCTCCGTGGATGTGGAGGAGGAACGCTTGCTGCGTGAGGCCGGCGTGAGGGTCTACACCATGAAGGACATCGACGCCTACGGCGCGGCGCGCGTCGTGCGTAGCGCCATCAAAGGCCTCACAGGCGTCGACAGGGTACATCTCTCCCTCGACCTCGACGCCCTCGATCCCGAACTCGCCCCAGGCGTCGGCACACCCGTGCGCGGAGGGCTCACCTACAGGGAGGCGCACCTTCTGATGGAACTGGTCAACGAAGCGGGGATAATCTCTTCGCTCGACGTGGTCGAAGTCAACCCCATCCTGGACGTCAAGAACGGTACGGCAACGCTCGCTGTCGAGCTCGTCGAGAGCCTGATGGGACGCAGAATAATCGACCTGCCGCGAGAGCGATGAGCAGAATTTAATCTGTTCATCACGGTTACAGGCTACAGGTCACAGGAGGCATCAGCATTTGCAGTGGAGGATGTCCTGTGCTGAGGACACCGGCTTCGCTGTGTCATGGCGCGCCTCCAGTAAAGAGCGCTGTTGGGTCGGACAATCAAGGAGGGGTATCGTCTTCTGGTCCAGATCGCTTCTCAGCGAATAACTGAAGCCTGTAACCTATCGTTTCCAGAATGCGGGGGAGAGGAGTGCCACGACGGTGAAGATCTCCAACCTTCCTAGGAGCATGCATACGGTAAGTACGAAGCGGCCCAGAGGGTCGACTATCTCGAAGCTCTCAGTGGCCCCGACCTGCCCCAGGCCAGGCCCGACATCGTTCAGGGTCGTGGCCACCGCGGTGACAGAAGAGAGCGGAGTCAACTTCTCCTGGAGGGCCACGAGGAAAGTCGCTATCCCGAAAACTCCCATCCAGGCCGCGAAGAGCCCGAGGACGGCGATCCGCACGGTCTCTGGCACCACGCGTCCGCCTATCTGAAGCGGTGTGATCGCCCGCGGGTGGATCATCCTGAAGACGTCCTGGAGGATCGTGCGGAAGATGATGAGAATACGGATCACCTTGATCCCGCCCGCCGTCGAACCGGCGCATCCCCCGATGAACATGAGCAGGACGAGGGTGATCCTGGCTGCCGTGTCCCACCGGTCGAAGTCGGCCGTCACGAAGCCTGTGGTGGTGATGACGCTTGACACTGCGAACGCCGAGTCCCTGAGCGCCCTGCCCCAGGAGTCCCCGTAGTCGCCTTCCAGGGCAAGTATCCCCCAAATGAAGAGGGTCGCTGCCACGATTATTCCGAGGTAAGCCAGCAGCTCCCTGTCGAGCAGGACGTCGAGCCGGCGCCGGGTGTAGAGGAGGTAGTAGAGCGAGAACGAGACGCCCGAGGCCACCATGAAGAAGCCGATAATGGCCTCTATGGCGAGCGAGTCGTAGAAGCCGACCGACGCGGTCTTGTTGCTGAAACCCCCCGTCGCGACGGTGCCGAATGTGTGGATGACGGCGTCGTAGAGCGGCATCCTCGCCAGTAGCAGCGCGACGGTCTCGGCGACTGAGATGGCGAGGTAGATGACCACGAGGGCCTTGGCCGTGTCCGCGATGCGGGGCGTCAGGCGAGGCTGCGTGAGCCCTGACATCTCAGCGCCGATCAGTCGGGCCGCCCCGACGCCGAGCAGCGGCGCGACCGCGACGAAGAGGACCACGATCCCTATTCCCCCGAGCCAGTGGGTCATGCTCCGCCAGAACAGTATGGAGGGCGTCTGGGCTTCGATATCCGAAAGCAGCGTGGCCCCCGTGGTCGTAAACCCGCTCATGGCCTCGAAGCTGGAGTCCAGGAGGCTGTGGAAGGTACCCTCGAGGAGAAACGGCGTACCGCCGAGCAGGGCGGCGAGCGTCCAGGCAAGCGTTACGGAGAGGTAGACGTCCCTGTTCGACACGTACTCAGGCGCGCGGCCCCGGGGCCTGGAGAGGCGGATGCTCACGATGCCGGCCGCGACCATCAGCGTGGCCGGAAGCAGGAAGCTCGCCCACGAACCGTCGCGATAGAGCAAAGAGAGCGCCAGGGGGACCAGTAGCGCCAGCCCGATCGCCAGGATCACACCGGCGTTCACCCTGATGATAACCCTCGGGTTCAAAGGCTAGGTGGCGAAGAGATTCTCGACCTCTTCCACGGCATCCTCGACGGTGAACACCACAGCGTCGTCGCCGGGCCTGAGAACCTCCTTACCCGTCGGGATGATGACGGACCCATTGCGCAGGAGGGCCCCAACAATAGCGCCTTCGGGGAACCCTACCTCCGAGAGCGGGCGGCCAGCGACCCTGCACTGCTCGGAGACCCTGAGCTCGATCATTTCGGCCCCGCTTGCCAGAAGGGCCACGTCTATGACCTCACCCTTGCGCACAAAGCGGAGTATCGCCTCGGCCGCGAGCATCCTCGGTGAGATCGTCAGGTCTACCCCGAGGGCGTCCGCGAGCGGCGCGAACTCGCCGCGGCTTATACCAGCGATGGTCATACGGGCACCCAACTGGCGGGCGTACATGGCGGCGAGCAGGTTGGCCCTGTCGTCCCCCGTGACGGCTACGAAGGCGTCGGTACGGTCTACGCCCTCCTGGAGCAAGAAGTCGCGGGAGATCCCCTCGTCGTGGAGCACGAACCCCTTCCTGAGCTGGGAAGCTACGTAGCGCGCCCTGCCCTCGTCCCTCTCTATGACCCTCACCGACATGCCCGCCTTCTCCAGCGAGAGGGCCAGCCGCAAGCCGATGCGCCCTCCACCGTAGATGGTCACCTCTCTTACCGGTGCCGTATCCGTGGCCAGAGCGCCCACAGCCTCGGAGATCTGCCTGCGGCCGCTGATCAGCAGTACATGGTCCCTCTTCTCCAGCACTGTTCCGCCCTGCGGCACGAGCGCCTCTCCGCCCCTCACGACGCCTACTATGAGGCTGTCGTCGGGCAACCTCACCTCGCGGAGCGCGCGGCCAACGGCCTCCGAGTCCTCGTTCAGAATCACCTCGGCCACCTCGATGGTGTCCTCGGCGAAGCTGTCCACATTGATCGCACCAGGCACCAGCAGCGCTTCCTTGATCTCCAGCGCCGCCATCTGCTCGGTGTGGATCATAAAGTCGATCCCTAGCATCTCCCTGGCGAAAGGCTCTCCTGACTCGTAATAGTCGGGGTTATGTATGCGCGCCACGGTGCGGGAGACGCCCTGGGACTTCGCCGCCAAACACGCGATGATGTTCACCTCGTCCGAGTTACTCGCCGCAACGAGCAGGTCGGAGCTCTTGATGCCGGCTTCGGTGAGCAGCTTGGGGTTCGCGCCGTTACCGGCGATCACCAGCGCGTCGAGCTCCTCGGCAGCCTGTTCCACGAGTATCTCGTCCTTTTCGACGAGCACGACGTCGTGCCCTTCGTGCGAGAGCATACGCGCCGTGTTGAGCCCGACCTCCCCGGCTCCTATGATCACCGTGTGCAAAACGTAAAACCTCCTACCGAGCGTCGGGGTGAATGAGTGGGGAATTGTCCAGGGCTTTCTTCGTTCCTCCCACCACGAGCACGTCCCCCTCGTGCAGTACGGTCTCGCCGTGGGGCAGGGACCCTGGTCCGCCCTTCGGTTTGAGGGCCAGGACCGTGAGGCCCATCTTCTGCGGGAGGTCGAGTTCGGCGAGGGACTTGTCGAGCCACACTCTTGGGACCTGAGCCTCGATCAGGGCCTCGTCTTCTCCGAGGTCGACGTAGTCGAGTAGTACCGGCGAGGCCATCGTCCTCGCGAGCTGCTCACCTATCTCCCGCTCGGGCTGTATCACCCTGTCGGCGCCTACCTTCTCGAGGACCCTCGCGTGGATGCCGCCCGTGGCCCGCGCCACGATCCTGGGTACTCCGGCTTCCTTCAAGGTGGCCGTCGCGAGGATGCCGGCCTCGACGTGGTTCTCGCCCATCATCACGGCGGCGGCGTCGAAACCGTCGACATTCAGGCCCCGCATGGCGTCCTCGTCCGTGGCGTCCGCGGCTACGAGGTGGATGTTCGGCAGGTCGTCCGCGAGGTCCTGTATCACGTCCTCCCTCTTGTCTATGGCGAGTACTTCGTGCCCCAACGAGTCGAGAGTGCCGACCATGGTGCTGCCGAGACGCCCCAGGCCGACGACGAGGAACTGCCGGTTCATCGGCCGCCGACGTGGATCGCCGGTCGCCGCTCCGGGTTCGGCTCCGCCTCGCGCAGTACCTCATGGGTGACGGGCGCGGTATCGCCTTCTCCGAAGAGGATGTAGCGGATCAGGTAGACGATGGGGTTACCTTCCGTCCACCCGAAGTAGCAGTGCGGCGTCTTCCCCGTCGTGTCGCGCAGGTGCAGCAGGAAGGCCGCGATCGCGTTGGGGACGACCGAACTTACGCAACGCAGCACCTGGTGACCTCCGACCTCGACGCCCCTGACCTCTAGCACGTCCATGAAATCCGAGGCGTCCTCGACCTGTACCTCCAGGAACAGAATCTGCTCCTCACGCGGGATGTGGTTGTCTTCGCGCTGCTCCCTCTCCTTCCTGGCATACTCTGCCTCGGTGCCGTTGCGGCGGCGGTGGGCGACCAGGTGGATCTCACCCCTCTGGGCCGCCTCCTCGATGAAACGCTGAGCCGTCTCATCCACATCTATCCGCTCTTGCCTGAGCTCGGTGGAGCGCCGGACGCGGGAGACCAGGGAGATGGTGATGATCGCGCCGATAAAGAGGAGGGCTATGGTGATGCCGTCGGGACGTTCGTAGACGTTAGAGGCCAGCGCGTAGACGAAGACGACGGTAATGACCCCGAAGGGGACTGCTCCCAGCGTGCGCCCGCCGCGCCACGCGGTAAGCGTGACGGCGAAGGCCGCCGAGGTCATCATCGCCAGAACGCCCGTCGCGTAGGCCCCTGCTTGCGAGCCCACATCTGCAACGAAGATGATCGTGATGATCATGGAGATGGCCGTGTAGACGAGCACCAGTGGCCTGACGGCCTTGCCCCACTCTGGTGACATGCCGTAGCGGGGTAGATAGCGGGGCACTACGTTCAGCAGCCCTGCCATGGCAGAGGCGCCGGCGAACCACAGGATGGTTATCGTGCTGATGTCGTAGATCGTGCCGAACGCGTTGCCCAGATGCTCGTGCGCCACATAGGCGAGGGCCCTGCCCTGGGCCTCCCCGTTCGGACCGAACTCGCTCTCCGGTATCAGGAGAGTCGTTACGAAGCTCGTGGTCATCAAGTAGAAGCACATGATCAGGGCTGCAGCCAGGAGCATCTTGCGCGTATTCCGTATGCGTCCCTCCGGGCGTTCGGGGTCGTCATCGGTGTCTCCGCGCACCAGCGGCATCATGCTCACGCCGGTCTCGAAGCCGGAGAGGCCGAGGGCCAGTCGAGGAAATACGAGGAGCGAGACGCCGATCATGCCAAGCGCGTTTCCGTGCTCCCTGAGGAGAGCGCTTTGCCAGCCGGCCAGGGCCTGGGGTTGTTGCGCGATCTCGTAGAAGCCGGCCGCTACGACCACGAGGTTCACCAGCAGATAGGCCCCGACCACGGCGACCGCGATGCCGATCGCCTCTCTGAAACCCTTGAGGAAGATCCCGCCGAGCACCGCGAGCAGTGCCAGGGTGATGAGTACTCTCTCATCCCGCAGCACCTCAGGCCAGAACGGGTTCTCGACCACGTGGGCCGTGGCGTCCGACGCCGAGAGGGTGATGGTGATGACCCAGGAGGTCGCCACGAAACCGAGGAGGCACAGGACGAACAGCTTGCCCTTCCAGAACGAGAGCAGCCTCTCGAGCATGGCGATCGAACCCTGCCCGTGCGGGCTCTCCGCCGCGACTACGCGATACATGGGCAACATACCCAAGAGCGTCAACAATACTATCAGCAGCGTGGCTATGGGCGACAGCGCGCCTGCGGTGGCGATCGCGATCCCCGGTATGTAGCCCAGGGTTGAAAAATAGTCCACGCCGGTCAGGCACACGACCTGCCACCACGCATGCTGCTCTTCTCCCTCCCTGGCCTCGGGTCCCTGAACCTCTTCGATGCGCTCCTCTAAGAGCCAGCGCAAGAACCGCCTGCCAGCATGCTGCGTGGAAACGGCGGAGTCGGCCACTACGCTTCTGCCCCGGTCGGGGAGGCCCGGCTTGGCTGGGTTTGACGATACCCGTTCATGGTGAGCCCAGGAAGTATAGGCTATCGGAGATCAAGGGGACAGAACCCCTTTCGTCCTCCAGATCTCCCTGTGCTTCAGCCCAGTCCTAGCGTTTCGGCGACAAGCTCGGCGACCTCGGATGGATTCGTCGCTGCCCTGATGCCCGCCTCCCTTAGCGCCTCGCTCTTGGCCTCCGCCGTGCTCTCGCCGCCAGAGACGATGGCGCCAGCATGGCCCATGGTCTTGCCCTCCGGGGCCGTGAAGCCTGCGATGTAGGCTACGACGGGGATGCTCATCTCGCTTTTGACGTACTCGGCCGCGAGCTGTTCCGCATTTCCCCCTATCTCCCCGATCATCACGGCGCACTCTGTCTCGGGGTCGGCCTCGAACTTGCTCAGGATCTCGATGAAGTCAGTACCTATTATGGGGTCGCCGCCGATCCCGACGGCAGTGCTCTGCCCGATCTCTCTCTGCGTGAGCTCGTTGACGATCTGGTAAGTCAGCGTGCCGCTGCGGCTTACGACGCCGACGTTGCCAGGCATAAAGATATCCTTCGGCATTATGGAGACGTTTGCCTTCTCCGGCGATAGAACGCCGGGACAGTTCGGCCCGACGAGGGTCGCGTCCTTGGTCTCCAGGTAGTTTGCGACCCGCATCATATCGTGGACGGGGATGCCTTCTGTAATGCAGCAGATGGTCGAGAGTCCGGCGTCCAAAGACTCGAAGATGGCGTCGGAGGCGAAGGGTGGGGGGACGAAGATTATGCTGGCGTTCGCGCCCGTCTCTTCGACGGCCTTCTCGACGGTGTCGAAGACAGGGACGCCTTCGTAGTCCTGCCCGCCCTTGCCCGGCGTCACCCCTGCGACTACCCTGGTGCCGCTCTGTAGCATCCTACCTGTGTGGAACGCGCCCTCCCTGCCCGTTATGCCCTGAACGAGGAGCCGCGTCCCATCGTCTACGAGTATCGCCATGAAGTTATCTTCCCCCGTCTCTAGAGAGCTCTACCGCCCTGCGGGCCGCTTCCAGCATCGTCTCCTCTGTGACCACGTTCTCCGGTGTGTTCTCAGCGAGGATCCAGCGTCCCTCTTCGGCGTTCGTGCCGTCGAGCCTGACGACGATGGGGAGCGTGAGTCCTGTGCGTTCTATAGCCGACAGCAACCCCCGCGCCACCTCGTCGCCGCGTGTTATGCCGCCGAAGATGTTGAAGAGCACGCTCCTGACCTGCTCGTTTGAGGTAACGATATCGAGGGCGGTCGAGATCTGCTCAGCGTCGGCCCCGCCGCCGACGTCGCAGAAGTTGGCAGGATCGCCACCGGCCTGGGCGACGACGTCAAGCGTGCTCATCACCAGCCCCGCCCCGTTGCCGAGGATGCCGATGTCGCCGTCGAGCTTGACGTACTGCAGCCCGACCTCCTGCGCCCGTTCCTCCAGCGGGTCTGCGGCCTCGACGTCGTGCAGCCCGGCTATGTCTTCATGCCTGTAAAGGCTGGAGTCGTCCACCGTTACCTTCGCGTCCAACGTCAAGACGCGCCCCTCCCCGGTAACGACGAGAGGGTTGATCTCGACCAGGTTCGCGTCGAGTCCCTCGAAGGCTTTGTACAGGTGCGAGAGCACCATGCCTACGCCCTTCGCGACGTCTCCTTCCAGCCCCGCGGCGAAGGTGATCTCACGCACCTGGTAGGGAAGAAGGCCGAGTAGTGGGTTTACGTGGAGCCTGACGATTGCCTCGGGGTTCGTCTCTGCGACCTCCTCGATCTCCACTCCGCCCTCCGTGGAGAATAGGATCAGGGGCCGTTTCGCCGTCCTGTCCACCGTGATGGAGAGGTAGAATTCCCTGTCTATCTCCTCTCCGTGCTCGACGTAGACGCGTCCCACGGTGTGCCCGCGGATCTCCATGCCGAGGATCTGCCCCGCCGCCTCTTCGGCCTCCCGCGGGCTGTCCACCACCTTGATGCCGCCGGCCTTGCCGCGTCCTCCGGTAAGGACCTGGGCTTTGATCGCTACTGTTCCCCCGAGTGTCTCGGCGGCTCTTCCTGCCTCCTCCGGTGTCCCCGCGACGATGCCAGGCAACGTCTCCAGGCCGTATTCCCTCAACAGCTCTTTCCCTTGATACTCGTAGAGATCCAAGTTAGAAAACTCCCGCGAAGCCGGCCATGACGGACCAAAATTATACAGACTTCCGAACCCTAGTCATGATCGCAGGAACCTCCTCGCCGTACGGGCCCCGATGCGGGACCGTTCGGCCTTGCGGGTTCTCATCTCGCTCTCAGAGAGGGTGTCTAGAGTGGGGCCTCGTGCAACCGCAGTTAGCCGCCAACGGACGAGAACAGCCTGGGCGTACAAACGGAGGGGCACCTTGGCGAGAGGTGCGCAGACCCGCAGCTTTGCGTGCGCTGGAAGAGTCTCGCTAACCTTCGAACCCTCGCAAAGTCGGGACAACCGGAAGTACAATACAGGTCCAGAGGCCAAAGAGGAGTAGATGAGACCAGGCACCAGGATACTGTTGGTGGAGGACGACCGTTCGATCGCCGGCTTCGTCGAACCCGAGCTCGAACGCGTCGGCTTCCTGGTGCAGTGCGCCTACGACGGTGTCACTGGCCTGGAGGAGGCGGGGAGATTCGGGCCTGCGTTGATCGTCCTGGATATCATGCTGCCGGGGTTGGACGGGGTCGGGGTCCTCAAGCGGTTGCGCGAGGGGGGCAATGGGGTGCCCGTGATCATGCTGACAGCCCGCGACACCACGCTCGACAAGGTACA
>DATDKO010000134.1:0-2577 GCA_036519935.1 Rubrobacter sp.
CAGATCTCTTGACGTTTTTCGGTAGGCTCGGTGACAGGGTGATCGGCGCCCCATCGATACTGGCGGCCGATTTCTCGGAACTGGCCGAGGAAGTTCGGAGGGCCGAAAGGGGTGGAGCCGTGCTCGTACACTTCGACGCGATGGACAACCACTTCGTCCCGAACCTTACCGTAGGCCCCGCCGTCGCTGCCTCGCTCGCCGCCGCGGTCGACCTTCCCATAGACGCCCACCTCCAGGTAACGAACCCTGACAACCTGATCCCATCCTTTATCGAGGCCGGGGTCGTGAGCATCTCGGTCCAGCCCGAGGCGGTCACGCACCTGCACCGCACGCTTGATCTGATCCGAACTGGCGGTTGTGAGGCCGGCGTCGCCCTCAACCCGACTACGCCTCCCGAGTCTATAGAGTGGGCGCTGCCGTACGTGAGCTACGTGAACGTAATGAGCGTCAACCCCGGCTTCGGAGGCCAGACCTTCATCCCCGAGATGGTCGAGAAGGTTAGGCGCATCAAAGGGATGACCGACGCCCCCGTTGAGGTGGACGGCGGTATCACGGTGGAGACGGCGCCGCTCATGGTCAGGGCGGGCGCCCAGGTCCTCGTCGCCGGTTCGGCGGTCTTCAAAGGCGACCCGACGGCAGAGATGCGCAGAATAATCGAAGCCGGCAAGGGAGCTAGTCAGCAATGCAGCTAGGCAGCACTTCGGTTTTCGCTTGCCCAAGGGCTGGCTGACCAGCTGAAAGCCGCCCGCAGGCCTGGGCGTGCGGAAACGCGAAGTGTTTCCTTGCTGCCGTGGTCCTTCTGTGGTATAGCTTGCTGCGTAACTTTCGGGGGCGGGTGGAATTCCCGCACCGGCGGTGAGCCTGACAGGGTCGTCTTGCGTCTCTGCCGGGGAGCCCGCGAGCCTCCTTGGAGGTTGAGCCGGTGAAGGTTCGTATTCGGCGCGAGCCGTAGTCCGGCGCCGACGGTCAGAGTCCGGATGGGAGAAAGGAAGACGTGCTGCAGGATTCGATGATGGATCTTGCCCGCTGCCTCGCCGAGCGCGGGCGTTACTCTGTTGCGCCGAACCCTCTCGTGGGGGCCGTCGTTGCGTGTGATCGTCGCGTGCTAAGCGAGGGCTGGCATTCCAGGGCAGGAGAGGACCACGCTGAGGTAGTAGCCTTAGGTAGGGCCGGAGGGGCTTCGCGTGGGGCCACGCTCTACGTAACGCTCGAACCATGCAACCATTACGGCAGGACCCCTCCCTGCGTCGAGGCCATCATGCGGGCCGGCATCTCGCACGTGGTCGTCGGCCACCTGGACCCTGATCCCAGGATGCGGGGCAGCAGCGTGCGGATACTGCGCGAGGCCGGCATCGAGGTCGATGTGCTAGACGACCCTGCGTTCGAGCGTCAAAACGAACAGTTCCTCCACCACATGCGCACGGGAAGGCCGTTCGTCCACCTCAAGCTCGCCACCACCCTCGACGGTAGGATCGCCGCGTCCGGTGGGGACAGCAGGTGGGTTACGGGCAAAGACGCGAGGCTGCGGGCCCACGAGCTCAGGGCCGAGGCCGGGGCGGTACTGGTAGGAGCGAACACCGTGCGGACGGACGACCCTATGCTTACGGCCCGGGATCTTCCTGTGCGGGCACCCCGCATAACCCGCGTGGTGCTTGACCCTCATCTGACGATCAGCCCGGAGAGTAAGCTCGCGAAGAGTGTCGGAGAGACTCCCGTCGTCGTCTTCGCCCCTGAGCCCGCGCTCGACGGTCGTGAAAAGGATCTGGAGAGACTTGGTGTCGAGGTGGTTGCGACCCCGCTTTCGGAGGAGGGCCTCGACCTCGTCTACATTCTGGATAAGTTGGGCGCACGTGGGTTAAGAGGCCTGCTCGTCGAGGGCGGGGGTGAGACGGCTACGCGATTTGTCCGTATGGGGCTAGCCGACAAGCTGACCCTGTTCTACGCTCCAAAGCTCCTCGGCTCTGAGGGCGTTCCCATGATCGGCGCGCTCAGGGCTACGAAGGTGGCAGAGTCGCTGCAATTTTCGATCTCGGAAGTTCAGAGAGTAGGCGATGACGTCGCCGTGACGCTCTATCCTGGCGCAGAGGAGGAACATGTTCACCGGGCTTGTTGAGGAAGTGGGGCGTGTCTCCTCGATCGGGGAGGGCGAGATGTTGCGCCTGAGCATCTCTGCCGGCAGGGTGGCCGAGGGCGCCTGCGTTGGCGACAGCGTCTCAGTGAACGGGGCTTGCCTGACGGTCGGCGAGGTCGAAGGCGGGACGCTCACCTTCTTCGCCATGCCCGAGACGCTAAGGCGCACGGCGCTCGGCGGCCTCGGTGCTGGGAGTCCTGTCAACCTGGAGCGGGCGATGTCCGCGGGAGGCAGGTTCGGAGGACACATCGTGCAGGGGCACGTCGACGGCGTTGGTGAGGTGGGCGGGGTGAGGCCAGAAGGCGACGTGGAGATCTGGGAGTTCGAGGTGCCCGAGACGGTACTCCGCTACTGCGTCCAGAAGGGCAGCATCTGCGTCGACGGCATTAGCCTGACGATCGTCTCGATCGGGGATGGCACTTTTACGGTCTCGATACTGCCCCAGA
>DATDKO010000135.1:0-3686 GCA_036519935.1 Rubrobacter sp.
ATCAAGTCAATACCCCACTCAATCACGCAGATCAGCCAGTTCTCGCCGAGGAGATAGAGGTTACCGATCCGACGCACCCACTCTTCGGGCGCCGCTTCCCAATCCTCTCCTTACACGACTCTTCCCGCTCGGCGGGACACGTCCTTGTCTCCTATCGGGGCTACATGGCCCTGCGCATCGAACTACGAGCCACCAGTCTCGCGCCATCTCCGCGCCCGGAACTGCCGGCGACTAAGCTGACCTCGCAGGCCGTGAGAGAGCTAGCCCGGCTAGCCGAACAGTGCGAGGTGCTCTATGCCCAATCGCTCCAGGGACATCTGGAAGGGACTCCCTCCGGATCTACAGGCTCAACTCATAGTGGAGATGTCGGCGATCCTTACGGAGGTGATCGATGAGCGACTCCGAGCAGCTGGTGACGGCCGGGCATCTGGCGCGCAAGGCCGTGATCTACGTCCGTCAGTCCACCCCGCATCAGGTTCTGACCAACCAGGAGAGCCTCAAGCTGCAGTACGCGCTCAAGAAGCGGGCGATCGGACTGGGCTGGCGCGCTGATGACGTTGAGGTGATCGACTCAGACCTGGGCTTCAGCGGCTCGGAGGCCGGCCACCGCGAAGGGTTCAAGGAATTGAGCGCCAGGGTCACCCTCGGTCAGATCGGCATCGTCCTCTCCTCGGAGGTCACCCGCCTCTCGCGCAACTGTTCGGACTGGTACCCGCTGCTGGACATTTGCGGCTACAGGGGATGCCTCATCGCCGACCACGACGGCGTCTACGATCCGGCCACCGTAAACGGCAGATTGGTTCTGGGTCTGAAGGGAACGCTCTCGGAGATGGAACTTCACACCATCTCATCGCGGATGAGGGCGGGGATCGTGAACAAGGCCGAGCGCGGGGAGCTGGCGCTCGGACTCCCCACCGGGCTCGTGCGCGACGAACACGGCCTCGTCCACAAGGACCCCAACCTGGAGGTCCAGGACCGTATCTCCTTTGTCTTCGAGGCCTTCCTGAGGCTACGCACCGCGGGCCAGGTACTCCGCGTACTCAACGAAGGTGGGTTAACGTTGCCGCGCCGCGACCGCTTCGGAGATGTCCTCTGGAAGAGACCGACGATCTCGATCGTCACCTCCATCCTCAAAAACCCCGCCTACGCCGGAGCCTTCGTCTACGGCAGAAACAGCCACACGAGAACGCACGGCCCACAAGGCACCGTAGTGAGAACCAAGCGCCTGGAGATGGAACAGTGGAGAATACTGATCAAGGACAAGTACCCAGCCTACGTCGACTGGGAGACCTTCGAGAGGATCCAAAGGATGCTAAAGGACAACCACGCCGAGTACGAGCGCAACCAGACTCGGGGAGTCCCCAGGTCGGGCAAGGCGCTGTTGGCCGGCCTGCTCTACTGCGGGGAGTGCGGCCACAAGATGATGGTCCGCTATACGGGGGCGACCCGTTACCTGTGCACTTTTTCCCATCAGCAATACGGGAATGCCCCGTTCTGCCAGAACCTCCCTGCTGACCCGGTGGACGGTGCGGTTCTAGAGGCTTTCTTCGAGGCGCTCTCCCCGGTGGAACTGGACCTCTACGAGAAGGCGATGGCCGGGCGAGAGAAGATGAAGGATGAGGCACAGCACGCTCGCCAGCAGCAACTAGAGCAGTTTCGCTACCAGGCCGAGCTGGCCCGCAGGCGTTTCGAGCGAGCCGACCCGGACAACCGCCTCGTCGCTGCGGAGCTAGAGCGGCGCTGGGAGGCGGCCCTGCGCGAGCTGAGGCAGGCCGAAGAGAGCGAAGTAGCCGAGCGCCATGAAGACGGGTCTGTACCCGTGGAACTGACGGAAGAACTGAAGGCCATCTTCAAGGCCATCGGCCAGAAGCTGCCCGAGATCTGGGATGAGGATCTGCTCTCCCAGCCCCAGCGCAAGGCTCTGCTGCGCTGCCTGATCGAGAAGATCATCCTAAAGCGGATCGCCCCCGATCTGATCCAGACGCGCATAGTGTGGAAGGGCGGGCAAACCACGACCTTCGAGGTTTCCACCACGGTCGGCGCTTTCGCCGATCTCTCCGGAGCCGAGGAGATGGAGAGGCTGACCGTGAAACTCTTCAAGGAGGGCAACTCCGACAAGCAGATCGCCAGGCACCTGACGGATCTAGGGCACCGCTCACCGCAGAAGACGTACGTGCTCCCCACCACGGTCCAGACCATCCGCCGCACACACGGACTGCTCTGGGGAGGTAGGCTGAGCGGCGAGATACGCACGCACCATGTAGCTGGCTACTTCACCCTCCCGGAGATCGCCAAACAGCTCGAAGTGCCCAACCCCTGGATCTACACCCGCATCTACAACGGGACCATCCGGGTCACTAAAGACGCCAAGACGGGACTCTATCTGTTCCCTGAGGAGCCGACCACGGTGGAGAAATTCCGAGAGTTAAAGGAAGGCAAGATCCAAAAACTTCGATTTTAGAAGGGGCATCAACATGCGCGATCGTAGAAGCCCTCGATGTACTCGAAGATCGCGCTCCTCGCCGTCTGACGGTTCGCCCAGGAGTGGCGGTGGATCAGTTCCCTTTTCAAGGTCGAGACGAAGCTCTCGGCCATAACCGCCATAGCTCTTAACGATATAACAAAACTGGTCAACCTATGGAATACTGAGTGGCCACAGCGGTCGTTAGAAGGAGGTAATTGTGGAGGACAAAGGAGAGGGTCTTCGGGCTCGCGGTTGGACGCCCTCGGAGAAGAAGCTCAGCCGGCGGAAGTTCTTGCGCATGGTCGGGGCTGGGGCTGGAGCCGCAGCCGCGCCCAGCCTGCTCGTCGCGTGCGGGGGAAGTACCCAGCAGCAGTCGGGCGCCCCGAGCGTAAAGAGCGTCGAGGGCAAGCTAACCTTCTGGTACTGGGGCGAGTCCGACGCTCCAGGCGCCAACGACTGGATGGAAGAGAACGTCGAAGCCTACAAGAAAGAGAATCCCGACCTGGAGATAAGCGTGGTCCCGCAGGCCACCGACACCCTCATAAGCTCTTTCCAGGCGGCAGTCTCGGCCCAGCAGGGCCCTGACATAGCCTCCCAGTGGGCTACGGGTCCTGTACTCACCCAGGTCTGGCAGGACGCCGTGTCCCCGATCAGTGACTTTGTTCCGAAGAGCGAGACCGACCAGTGGCTTAACACGATCGAGAACACCCTCGACGGCAAGCTGTGGGCGATGCCCATGTACCTCATCGGCATCGCCGTCGCCTACAACAAAGAGCTCTTCGAGAAGGTCGGGCTCGACCCTGACGCCCCGCCCCAGACCTCGGAGGAGTTCCTCTCGGCCTGCGAGAACCTCAAGGGCGCCGGCATCACGCCGTTCAGCATCGGCAACCAGGACGGCTACGGCGGGGCCTGGTTCTTCGCCAACATGGAGTTGCAGAACCTGGACTCGCTGGGCGAGTGGGTCGACGCCGTGGCGCAGGGAACCGTCCTCTCTGAGGCCAAGTACACCGGCTGGTACGAGAGCCTGGACGAGATGGTGAAGAAGGGGTACTTCAACGAGTCCGTCAACTCCCTGAACCTCAACCAGGGACACGCCATCTTCTCGCGCGGCGAGTCGGCCATGTCTCTGGGCACCGACGGTATAGTCGGCCAGTGGCAGAAGGACCTGGGCGCGGACAAGGTCGGTGCCATGAAGTTCCCCAAGTTCGGGGAGGGCAAGCTC
>DATDKO010000136.1:0-35233 GCA_036519935.1 Rubrobacter sp.
CGATCTGGCGCACCGCTTCCGGCGACACGGTCGTTGTCGGCAGCAAGAGAGAGCTGAGGGAGCTCGCTATAGACCCCGTCCCCGATGATCTGCACAGGCCTTATATAGACGGGGTGCGCTTGAGACATCCCGAGACGGGCGAGGAGGCCACCCGTGTCCCCGAGGTCCTCGACGTCTGGTTCGACTCCGGTAGCATGCCTTTCGCCCAATGGGGCTACCCGCACGCCGAAGACAGCGAGGAGCGCTTCCGGAGCCAGTTCCCCGCCGACTACATTTGCGAGGCCGTCGACCAGACTCGGGGCTGGTTCTACTCGCTGCTCGCGGTCTCGACGATGTTGTTCGGCAAGAGTTCGTACAGGAACTGCCTGGTCCTGGGGCACATCCTCGACGCCGAGGGCAAGAAGATGAGCAAATCTCTCGGCAACGTCATAGACCCCTGGGACGTCTTCGAGAAGCAGGGCGCCGATGCTCTGCGCTGGGCGTTCTACACTGCCACTAGCCCCGGCAATACGCGGCGCTTCTCCAGGAGTCAGGTCGACGAGGCCGTCCGCAAATACCTCCTCACCCTCTGGAATATCTACTCTTTCTTCGTGACCTACGCCCGCATCGACGGCTTCGATCCCAAGGAGGACTACGTCGAGCCAGAGGGGCGAAGCCTTATGGACCGGTGGGCCCTCAGCGAGATGCAGCTCACCGTGCGGACTGTTATGGAGAGGCTCGACGCCTACGACGTAACGGCGGCAGGAAGGGCCCTCGGAGAGTTCGTGGAAGAGCTCTCCAACTGGTACGTGAGACGCAGCCGCAGGCGCTTCTGGAAGGGAGAGGATGATCAGGACAAGAAGGCCGCCCACTCCACCCTCTACGAGTGCCTGGTTACCGTCACCAAGCTCACAGCCCCCTTTACTCCATTCATAGCAGAAGCTCTCCACCAGAACCTGGTAGTGAACGTGAGCGAAGAGGCCCCCGAGAGCGTGCACCTCGCCGAGTGGCCCGAGTACAGGGAGAACCTCATAGACAGCGACCTCTCGGAGCGGATGTCCGCGGCGAGGCGCGTGGTCGGTCTAGGGCGTGCTGCCCGCAACGCCGCCGCCATAAAGACCCGCCAGCCCTTGAGGGAGGTGGTCCTCGTCGACGAAGCCCCGGACGGTACGGGAAGCTCGCGGGTCAAAGAAAGCGTGGAGAGCATGAAGGAGATCGTGCTCGACGAGCTGAACGTCAAGGAGCTAGCCTTCGGGAAGGCTGAGGACGTGGTCGCCTACCACCTCAAGCCCAACCTCGAGGTCGTGGGGCCCAGGTACGGCAGGCTCGTACCCGGCCTCAGGGCGGCCCTCGCTGAGGCTGCGCCCGAGGTCGGCGCCCGCGCCGCCGCGGGAGAGAGCATCTCCGTGGGCGTGGACGGGGAGGAGATCACACTCTCACCCGAGGAGTTGCTGGTCGAGCCAGGACAGAGGGAGGGTTACGCCCTGGAGCGTGAGGGGGGTCTCTCCGTCGCCCTTCGCACGGATCTCGACGCCGGGCTCGTAGACGAGGGTCTCGTGCGGGAGCTGGTCCACAGGGTACAGAACCTGAGACGCGAGAAGGGTTTCGAGATAGAGGAGAGCATCAACGTCGTCCTCTCCGGGAACCCCAGGGTCTCGTCGCTTCTGCAAGGTCGCTGGGGAGATTACTTCAAGGCCGAGGTACTGGCAAAGGAGCTCTCCCTCGATGCCAGCGCCCCTGGTGGCAGCTCTGAGAGGGTAACGGTCGACGGGGAGACTCTGTGGGTCAGGATGGAGCCGCTCGGCTCGACAGGGTAGAGGCCCGGCGAAACGGGTATGATGTAGGGGTCACAGGCATAGACGATCCAGGAGAGGGAGGTTTCGCGTGTTTGGCAGAAAGAGCCGGGCGGAGAAGCTACGAGAGCAGGCCGAGTCCAATTCGCTAGCCCCCATGGCGACGCTGGCCGCGGCCTACACTGGCGCCAAGCCGGTGATCGAGCGTCTGCTCTACGACGACGACCTCAGGGATAACATCCGCACCTTTGTCGAGTCGGCCCGCTCCATAGTGGACCAGCTCTCCGGCGAGGACCCCACCGACATCATCACCAAACTATGGGACGACGATAAGCTCCGCGGCCAAGTCGAGGCTGCGGCGGGGGCCGCCAGCCAGGGCAGCAAGCGGATACGGGGGGAGAAGGTCCGCGAGCGCGGTGGATGGGGCGGTCGCCTGCTGTTCCTCGTCCTTGTTGCGGTCGTAGGCTTCCTGTTCCTTCACCCGAGGACAGGACCCCAGGCACGCAAGTTCGCCATGGACACCTACGGGTCTCTGACCTCAGGAGAATAGGAGCGGAGAAGAGCGAACGCTTCGCGAGGAGCGCCGGGGTTACTGGCCCTGGACGCCAAGCGTCGGGTACAGGCGCTCGACCTCATGGTCGAAGGCCCGCTCTCCAGCACTCCCTCCTACGGATGAGGCGAAGGAAGCGCGGAGGGCGAGGAGTCCGGCTTCGACCTCCCTCCTGGCGCGCTCCGCGCGGTTGGCGGCGCTCTCGCTTGGAATCCCGGCCTTCTCCAACCGGTCGGCTTTCTTCCGCAGCCGCTCAGCCCGCTCGAAGAGGGCGGCGTGCTTCCCGGCGTACTCCCGGATGGCGGACGCCGCCAGCGAGATCAAGGCCAGGTCCGGCGCCGGCTCCTTTTTTCGACGGCCGAGAAGCCGGCCGATCACGCGCCTGGCACCTCCAGGAAAGGAACGTAACCTGAGTGCATCCAAGAGAGGTAAACTGCTTTCACTCATGAAGTACATGATAAACCGCCTGGCGCCCTTTGTTGTAATTTTGCTCTCGGCATTCGTGCTCGCCGGATGCTCGGCCGTCTTCGGGGAGGACCCCCGGCAACAGGCCGACGAGGCTATCAGCAGCGCGAACAAGTCTATCTCCCAGCACAACGAGCTCTTCGACGATGCCCGCTCGACCTACGCCGACGTCAAGCAGAAGATCGAATCCGGGGACGACCCCTCGAAGGAGAAGGACAACATTGCCGAGGCCAAGAACACCCTCGAAAAAGCGCGCAAGTATCTACAGGACGCCAGAGAATCGCTGGAGACCGTGGCCAACCTGGACGTCGACCCTTCGGTAAAGGAGTATGCCAGGCTGCTCTCAGAGGCGATGGACGCCCAACTCGCCGCCGAGGCCAAGGAGATAGAATTCTACGGCATCCTGGAAGAAGATCCTGCTCTCCAAAACAACCGCGAGGAAGCCCTCGCCCTGCTCTCCGAAGTCGGGCAAGGCTACCAGAAGGCCGAGAAGATCTACGATGAGGCCCAGAACGTGGCCAACGCAAATCCCAAGCTTATCGAGGCGGCGCCGGAATAGCATTTCAGCCTGTCGGCACTTAAGCAAGTCGTCCCGTGGCCTCGCCACGAGCGTCGAACCCTACGTCCCTGAGCGATGCTTCGTCGTGCGAGGCAGGGCAGAGCCGGAATGGGAGAAGCTGAAATGCTGACAAGCGAAGGCCGCAAGGCCGGAGCGTGCTGACTAGCTGACTTGGCAGGCTGGGCAGGTGTGGGTTCCTCGGCCGGCGACGCGCGACTTCATTATCTCCGTGCCGCACTGTGGGCACGGCTCGCCCGCCCGGGCGAAGACTTTGAGCTGGTTCTGAAACCTGCCGGTCTCCCCGAAGGCGTCGTGGTAGGAGTCGAAGGTGGTGCCTCGCAGCTCTATGGCGCGATGCAGGATGTCGCGGGTTGCGGCGTGGATGTTCATTATTTCATCTCTTGTAAGGGTGCTTGCTTTGCGCGCGGGATGGACGGCGGCGGAGAAGAGGATCTCGTCCACGTAGATGTTGCCGAGGCCGGCCACAACGGACTGGTCGAGAAGCAAGGCCTTCACGCCGGCCTTGCGGCCCAAGGCAGAGGCCAGGTATTCCACCGTGAAGTCCTCGGAGAGCGGCTCGGGGCCGAGGCGTGAGATCAGGGGATGTCTCATTTCCTCTCCAGGCTCGTAGAGGTCGAAGTACCCGAGCCAGAGCCGCGTGAAAGCCAGCACCAGGGGTCCGCCTCCGAACTCGAGAACCGCGGTGTTCATCCTGTCCGGTTCCCTCCATTCTGACAGACGCAATACCCTTCCGGAGATGACCAGATGCACGAGCCCGACGACTTCCCCGAAATCGAGGACGATGATCTTGCCCTTGCGACCCGTCGCACGCAGCGTCCTCCCTACGAGTCGCCTCCCGAACTCTTCTGGCTCTACGTTGGTCACGTCGGGCCTGAAGACGGCGGCCCGCAGAACCTCGCGACCCACCGCAAGCTCCGCCACATCCTCCGAGATGACGGTGACCTCGGGCAACTCGGGCATCTACGATCTTCCAAGAAGCGTCTCGACGTAGCCGGCGACACCGTCCTCGTCTACGCCGGGTACGACTCTGTCGGCGGCTTCGCGCACCTCGCCGGTCATACCCCCCACCGCAACCCCGTGCCCGGCGAAGCGGAGCATGTCTATGTCGTTGTCGGCGTCGCCGAAGGCGAGGACACGCTCCGGCTCTATCGCCCACCGCTCGCACAGGAAGCCGAGGGCCGACGCCTTCGTGCCTTCCAGACTGCCGATCTCGACATAGTGCGGCAGGCTGCGCGTAACGAAGAGCCGCCCGGCGAAGGCCGTCCGCGCCTCCCCGAGCCAACCCTTTATATCGTCGGGGCGGTCCACGATCACGAGCTTCGTCGGTTGTTCTGTGCCTTCCCTGAGCCAATCCGCCGGTGAGTCCACGACGGAGACGCCAGGTTCAGCGTAACGCCGGAGGTGATCCAGCGCCGCGGGTGTGTCTGGCGAGGTTATGATGCGCCCATCGAGGAAGACACGGGCGTGCAGATCTTGTGCTGCTGCCCACTCGAGCACCTCTATACTCAGACTCCCTGGCAGCTTGCGGTGCAGCAGGGTCTCCCCGTTCATCCTCCTTACCATCGAACCACCGTAGCAGATCAGGGGGTCATGATCCGCGAAGCCAAGCCTCCCCGCGTACTCTCTGGCGTCCTCGAAGCGCCGCCCTGTCGCCACGACGAGCCTCATCCCCCGCTCTCTGAGACCCTGCAGGGCGGCAACAGTGCCTTGTGTGATCCTCAGGTTCCGCCGCAACACGGTCCCGTCGAGGTCGAAGGCGCCCAGATCGAAGGCCAATCCGTTCTTCGTGCCTCTGTGTTCCGCGCCCAAGTGCAACCTTCCAGATGCCGTAGATCCGAAGGGATCGGAGTCCCTGAACGCTGCCTTTGTAAGGCAGTGAGATAGTTTGTAGCATCTTTGGAAGCGGTTTGCTGGTAGGGACGGTTCGCGACCCGCTTCAGGATTTCTCCGTTGCGCTGGATGATATGCTCGCGTCCGCCTGCTTCTTGTGTTATACGCAAGGCGTAGGTGAGCGATGATCCAACCACGGGGGCTGCTCCCACGGTGAACGAAGGAGATGGGCTGCAACGCTCGGGAGAGGCCGGCTTGAGACGTGTGACCTTCCTCGGTACCGGCGACGCCCTTAACGGCGAGAGGGCGCAGTCTAGCCTGGCTCTACCGCTCTCTGGTGACGAGACGATGCTGATCGATACCTCCAGCGGCACCGTGCTGCTCGGTCGCCTCGAGGCCGCCGGGATTCCGCTGGAGAGCGTGCGCCACCTGTTCTTGAGTCACCGCCACTTCGACCACGTCGGCGGGTTCGCTCCCCTGCTCGCCACCCTGGCGTCCCTCCCTGAGGCCTCGCTTCTCGTTCACGCCGCGCCCGACACACTCCGTGCGCAGCGAAACCTCCTCGACTTGACGCTTCCTGGCGCAGACGGCTGGCTTGGCAAACGCCTCGGCTGGCGTGAGCTGGTCCCAGGGAAACCTACGGAGGTAGACGGGACTGAGGTTACACCCTTCTCGCTCGACCACGGGCTTGAGTGCGTAGGCTTCCGCATCGCCCAGGCTGGTGCCGTCGCGGTCTTCACCTCAGATACCCGTCCGACTCAGGAGATCGTCGAGAACGCGAAGGGGGCGGATCTCCTCGTCCACGACGCGTACGGTCCACACAGCGCTGCGGAGCAGGCTCACGCCATGGGGCATTCGACCGCGACCGAGGCCGGCGAGGCGGCCCGCGCAGCCGGCGTACGGCGGCTGGTCCTCACCCACCTGCGCTCGAGCCGGTTCGTCGATCCAGGGGCGTTGGCAGCCGAAGCCGAAACCGCGTTCGGAGGACCCGTAAGTGCGGCGGAAGACCTCGATACGATCGAGTTCTGAATCTTCCTCAACCGCCTGCCGGATGTCCTGGCCCCACAGGAATGTGATCCTCACCCTCAAACCGTAGCGGCTCACCGACTTGCATAGCGATTAGAGCGGTGCATCATGTTGTTGGGAGTACTATATAGGGGAGTTGAGGCAAAGGAGGATGCTCAGAAGCTTATGGCCGTCCTGCCCACCGGCACCGTCACCTTCCTGTTTACAGACATAGAGGGTTCTACGAAGCTGTGGGAGAAGAGCCCCAGAGGCATGCAGGTTGCCCTGGCCCGTCACGACGCCCTGCTCTGGGAGGCCATAGAAGAGCACGGTGGTTTCGTCTTCAAGACGGTAGGCGACGCCTTCTGCGCGGTCTTCCCCACGGCACTCGGTGCCCTCGAGTCGGCGCTTGCGGCCCAAAGGACCCTGCTCTCAGAGGCGTGGGGGGATGAGATCGGTGCCCTCAGTGCGCGTATGGCGCTGCACACAGGAGCCGCCCATGAACGAGACGGAGACTACTTCGGCCCACCGGTGAACCGGGTGGCTAGGCTGCTCTCGGCCGGTCACGGCGGGCAGGTCTTACTTTCTTCCTCGACGCAGGAGCTGGTGCGGGATCACTTGCCGCCTCAGACACATCTTAGGGACCTGGGGGAGCGACGCCTCAAGGATCTCTCCAGGCCCGAGCGGATCTTCCAACTTACCGTTCCCGACCTGCCATCGGAGTTCCCTCCCTTGAGGACTCTGGAAACCCACACCAACAACCTGCCCTTGCAGGCCACACCGCTCATCGGGCGCGAGCGGGAGGTGGAGGCGGTGTGTGGGCTGTTGCGCAGTTCCGAGACGAGGCTATTGACCCTCTTAGGTCCTGGAGGCACGGGGAAGACCCGTGTGGGACTGCAGGTAGCAGCACAGCTTGTGGACGACTTCGAGGACGGCGTTTTCTTCGTGCCGATCGCCGCCATCACGGATCCTACACTGGTGGCCCCGACCATCGCGCGGGTACTGGGGCTGAGTGAGGGCGGTGCCCAGCCGCCGGAGGAGTTGCTCGAAGGCTACCTGCGCGACAGGCAGATGCTCCTGTTGCTCGACAACCTCGAGCAGGTCCTGGAGGCGGCGCCCGTCGTGGACAGGCTACTTTCGACCGCAGCGGAGCTGAAGATCCTGGCTACAAGCCGCATCCCGCTGGGGCTCTATGGTGAGTACGAGTTCCCCGTCCCGCCCCTCTCGTTACCCGATCCCGACTCACTGCCACCTCTGGAACGCCTCACTGGTTACGAGGCAGTCAGGCTCTTTTTGGAGCGGGCTAGAGCAGTCAAACCGGGCTTCGCCCTGACGGAGGAGAATGCCCCTGCGGTGGTTGAGATCTGCGGGAGGCTGGACGGTTTGCCTCTGGCGATAGAGCTCGCCGCGGCCCGCATAAAGCTGCTACCCCCGCAGGTGCTGCTCGATAGGCTCGGCAACCGGCTAAAGATCCTCACCGGTGGTGCACGAAACCTACCCGAGAGGCAAAGAACGCTCAGGAACGCTATCGAATGGAGTTACGGGCTGCTCGACGAGGGCGAGAAGATGCTCTTCGGGAGGCTGGGAGTCTTCTCTAGCGGAGCAACCCTGGAGGCCATGGAGGCGGTATGCGACGCTGAGGGAGATCTCCCCACGGACGTATTCGAAGGCGCCTCCTCGCTCCTTGACAAGAGCCTGCTGCGGCAGGAGGAAGGGGCAGGGGACGAGGTGCGCTTCGTGATGCTGGAGACCATCCACGAGTTCGCGAACGCAAAGCTCGAAGGGAGTGGGGAGGCGGAGGAACTGAGGAGGCTGCACGCGGAGTACTTCTTGGCCTTGAGCGAAGAAGCCGAGCCAGGGCTAAAGGGACCGGAGCAAGAGATGTGGCTCGAACGACTTGAGCCGGAGCACAACAACATGCGGGCAGCGCTCTCCTGGGCTATTGGGCGGGGGGAAAGCGCGTTGGGGCTGCGGCTTGCAGGTGCCTTGTGGCGGTTCTGGTGGATGGGAGGCTACTTCGACGAAGGCAGGAGGTGGCTAGAGGAGACTCTTGCCGAGAACGACGGAGCGCCGGTGCCACGGGGTAAAGCGCTAGAGGGGCTGAGCTGGCTCTCACACTTACAGGGCGACCTGGACAGGGCCGAGGCTGTTGCCGAAGAGGGACTCGAATTGAGCGCTGAAGCAGGAGTCGAAACCAGCATCGTGGCCTCCTTGCGGGGCACGCTGGGGGAAGTGGTGCGATCGCGAGGAGAACACGAACGAGCGAAGGAATTGTTCGAAGAGAGCGTAAGACTCTACCGAGAAATCGGAGATAGGTGGGGCGTCGCTTGGTCCCTTGGTAGTCTGGCGAACGTGGCGGGCGACCGCGGTGACCACGAACAGGCGAAGAGACTCTACGAAGAAGGCCTGGCCCTGTCCCGGAGATTGGGTGATGCAAGTCCACTCGGAGCTTACTTGGGTAGCCTGGGCTACGAGTTCTTGCTCGAAGGGAATCTCGAAAAAGCCGCCGAACTAAATGAGGAAGCCGCAGCGCTGTTCCGGAAGCAGGGGCGCAGGGGTGATCTCCAGTACGTTCTCGTCAACCTGGGGTGGGCAGCGCTACTACAGGGGCACCACGAGCGTGCCGAAGCCTCGTACGAAGAGTGCCTCGTGCTGTGCCGGGAAATAGGCGATAGGCTGACCGCTTCCGAGAGCCTCGAAGGGCTGGCATGCTCCGCAGGAGCAAGGGGAGAGACCAGGCGGGCGTCAGTGCTGTTCGGGGCGGCGGAGGCCCTGCGCGAAGCGACGGGCTATCAGCTAGCGCCCAGAGATCGCTCTCTACGAGAGCCGTACCTGGCAGCCGCCCGCGCTCAGGTAGACGAGGATGTCTGGTCCGCGGCGCGGGAGAAGGGGCGTTCCATGGAGTTCGAAGACGCCGTAGTCTACGCTCTGGAAGAGCCCCACGGCTGACCGGCCCACGGATCAGCCTCCCGGAGAGCTTTCTCCCGGCACCCGAACGAATTGAGTACTCAGAGTACGACACCCCCCGAGTCGATCGTTATCGGTGGGTTATTTGCGGCACCTGGCGGCAACAGAAACCAGCACCCCGGGGCCCGACCGGGTGGGTTGAGGACCAGGCGCGGGTTTTGGGTGTTCGCAAGGCAGGGCTGGGTCGTCGACAACAACACGCCGCCAGGGACGCGGCGGGCCATCGCGGGAGAGATGCTGGCCACCAGGATCACCGCCATAAGTACCGCCACCAACAAGACTTTAATCATGCGTTTCATCGACCAGCCTCCTTGTTCCACTGAGCTTTCCGACTTCTGCGTGCTCACAATAACAGACCCAAGCTGCCGGCGGTATCGTACGAATGAACTATTTTTCCAGTTCTTTTGGCAACCTTCTGACCGATCGTTCCGGAGAGACTAGATCAGCACAAGGACCGAGGACTGCGAGGTAGGGTTCCTACACTTCTTGCGTGCCCTTGGGCCTTCCGGCGACCAAAAAGCGCCACCAGGCGATGGCGACCTGTACCAGTACGAACGTGAGGAGAACTGCGAACAAGGCCCTGTACCCGAAGACCGTGATGACCCATCCGGCGACCAGCGGGAAGCCGAGGATCGCGCCTTCGAAGAGCATGCCCGCCATCGGCAGCACCCGCGACCTTACCTGCTCCTCGGAAACGTTGACCGCCTGAGCCTGCACGCCTGGCAGCGCGAGACCGTAGCCCAGGCCCAAAAGTGCTGAGGAGATCCCGTAGAAGAGGGTGTTGGACCCCACCGCGAGAAACGACGCGACCGCGAGCGCCATGACGCTCACCGACCCGGCGATCACGAGCCGCGAATCGAAGCGCGCCGTGAGTCCCGCGATCACGAAGCGGGAGAAGATCACCGCGACGGTGTAGACGACGTAGAAAACAGAATAGTCGAGACCCCTGGCACCGGCGAAGGTCGGCTGGAAGCTCGTCATCGTAGTGAAGAGGCAGGCGAAAAGCAGGATCATCGCGAGCGAGAAGGCCGCCTCGGACATCAAAATACGCCGCATCGCCGCGCCGAACGAGACCGGGGAGGACCCGGTTCTTTCCGCGCCCTCCTTTCCGGCATCAGAGTCGAGCGCACCGACGACGAGCGTAAGTACCATGGCGATGAGACAGACGACGCCTGCCACGAGGAACGTCCCCCGGTAGCCCAGAGGCGTCTCTACCAGGAAACGGGAGATCACAGGTCCTATACCGATACCGACCTGCTGGGTGCCTGTGAGGTAGCCGAAGTAGGCCGCCCTCCCCTCGTCGGTTACCCTCCGGCTCATGGCCATCGGCGAGGCCGCGTAAACCACCGCCCAGGCGGTGCCGAGCAGAACCCCGATCCCGACGAGCGGCGCCCAGTCTCCGGTAACGAGCGAGGCGCCGACGGCCCCGGTCCCGTAGGTCGCTATGGCGAGCGCCACCACAATGTGTGGCCTCAAGGCCGCGGGATAGCGGATCAGGAGCCCTATGCAGAGGACCGCAGGCACCGCTGCCGCAGACAGGACCACGCCGAAGTCCGCCTCGTCGCCCCCAAGCTCTTGTACGTGCAAGGGCAACAGCAGGAGCATCCCGAAGGCCGTCGAGATCCCGAGCGTACCCATCAGCAACAACATCACAGCGGGGAAGCCACTCCGCAATTCCCCTCGTACCCCGCCTTCCTCTCGCGCCACTTCTCCTCCTTCTGTTCTCCGCGTCGTTCGAGAAGATCCTAGTATCATGCTAGTATCGTGTCCAACGAAATTTGACGATGTAATGTATCGATATACGCGATGAGTCTGAAGCGAAGGGGATTCTGTGGAGCTCAGGCAGGTCCGGACTTTCAGGGTGGTGGCGGAGGAGCTTTCGTTCTCGCGGGCCGCGGCGAGGTTGGGCTACGTGCAATCGAGTGTGAGCGCGCAGGTGGCTGCGCTGGAGCGGGAGCTCGGGGTGCGGTTGTTCGACCGGTTGGGCAGGAGGATCTCGCTTACCGAGGCGGGATCTGTGATGCTCGCGTACTCCCGGGAGTTGCTTGTTCTCGCGGGGGAGGCACGGGAGGCGGTGGTCGACGCTGGCGCTGGCGCTGGCGAAGTGACGGGATCTCTCACGGTGAGTGCCCCCGAGACGCTCCTCACTTACCGGTTGCCGAAGCTTCTGGCCATCTTCCATGAGA
This sequence comes from Rubrobacter sp., assembly GCA_036519935.1. Classification (GTDB taxonomy): domain Bacteria; phylum Actinomycetota; class Rubrobacteria; order Rubrobacterales; family Rubrobacteraceae; genus Rubrobacter_D. Next base: position 11,356 of record DATDKO010000136.1, read on the forward strand.
GGCATCCCAAGGTGAGGCTCTCGGTGCGCCCGAGCGCTATCGGTCGGTTGGTAGGTAGCATGCGCCGGGCTGTCGATGAAGGCAGGGTGGACGTTGCATTCGTCCTCGACGGACCCGTTGGTGCTCCTGGGCTCTCGGTAGAGCCCCTGATCGGGGAGGGGGTGACCGTCATCGCCCCTTCCGACCACGCGCTGGCGTCGTCGACTTCGGTGGTTCCGCAGGATCTGTCCGGGGAGTCAGTGCTTTTGCCTGAGGCTCCGGAATCGGGTTGCGCCTACCGGGGACAGTTCGAGCGCCAGTTGGGAGGGACGGGTGTGGTGCCGCCGGAGCGGATGGAGTTCCAGAGCATAGAGGCCGTAAAGCAGTGCGTGGCCGCCGGCATGGGTGTATCCGTCCTCATAAGCGTGGCCGTGGAGGCAGAGGTCGAGGACGGCAGGCTCGCCGCACTGCGGTGGGAGGAGCCCTTCGAGGTCTTCACCCAGATGGTGTGGCACGAGAAACGGTGGAAGTCCCCGGCCCTGAGAGCGTTTCTGGAGACGGCCCGAGAGGTCTTCGTCAGATAGAGTCGGGAACGGCCGTGCTCTCTTACTCTACGCTTTCGCCTTCGAGCGAGTTGCCTGCACCTACCCACGCCTCCAGCCCGCCGGCGTAACGGCGTACACGCTCGTATCCATGGGCCTTCAGGAACTTGAAGGCCAGCCGACTCGCGGGGCAGGAAGGACCGGAGTCGTAGAGGACTATCTCATCTTGGGGGTCGAGCGCCTCGAGCGCTTCCTGAGCTGTGCTGATCCGCATCGAGCCGGGGATGTGAGTGGTGCGATATTCCCACTCGCCCAGGGTCATGACAACCTTGAAGCCGTCCCCCCTGTCGAGCTTCGCTTTCAACTCTTGGGTGTCGATGAGATCCGTATCGTGCATTCGGCAGACTCCTTCCGGGAAAAGGCTCTGCTAGCAGGCGTTAGCCCCTCGTGCCCTCTTCCATGCGGTTGGGTGAACAATAGATTTGTCGAGGCCAGCACCAGGTCATTCACAGGCTCGCTAGCTTACACCGGCATTATTTCTGGCGAGGCGGATCGGCAACACCACCCGAAGGCGCGTCTCGCCTGGTCTGGACACGACCTGGATCTGTCCCCGGTGCTTGTGGACGACGATGTTGTAGGCGATATGCAGGCCAAGGCCGGTGCCGACGCCGGGCGCCTTGGTGGTAAAGAAGGGTTCGAAAATGCGTGGCTGAATCTCCGGGGGAATCCCCGGTCCATCGTCGATGACGTCGACCGTGACGACACCTTTTGTAGTGAAGGCACGCAGAGTAAGCACTCCCAGGCCCTCTACGGCTTCGATCGCGTTGTCGATGAGGTTGGTCCACACTTGATTTAGCTCGGATCCGTAGGCCTCTATGCGCGGCAGGTCGTCGGCATAATCTCGCGTGATACCGATATCCGCGGTGATCTTGGGACGCAGGAGCACCAGGGTGTTCTCCAGGCTCTCGATCACATCGACTTCCTGGATCGGCGCCTGATCCAGATACGAATACGTCTTGACGGCTTTGACGATCTCCGACATGGCTTCAGCGCTCTGTCCCACCTCCTCGAGCAAGCCGTAGACCGAAGAACTTGCTCCCAGCCACCTGACTACGACGGGCAACTGTGTGGGAGAGAAGCGATCGGCCAACCGCTTCAACTCATCCCCGTCCCAGCCGGAGGAGACCAGCATCGGCGCGAGCTCCCAGGCCTCCCCGACGCCATGGTCCTCCAACCACTCCTGCAACTCATCCTCTTGCTCGCTGAGGGCCAGCGGGTCGTAGACAGGCGCTATAGTCTTGCGCTCTGTCACCTCCTCTTGCAGGGCACCGAGCGACTCTTGCTGGCGTGCGTCGGTGGCGAGCGAGTGGAGTTGGGCCACCAACTTCTCTCGCTCGACCAGCGCATCACGTAACTGTGCAGCACTGCGCCTTATAGCGGCGGCCGGATTGTTTAGCTCGTGCGCCAGGCCTGCGGCGAGCGTACCGAGGGCGGCCATCTTTTCGTTCTGGATCAATGCTGACTCGGTGCTGCGCAACCTGGAGGTCACAGTGTGCAAGATCTTCAAGGGCGCCGAAGGGCTGCACGAGACCAAAGTCTGGAAGGCGGCTTGACTGATCAGCAACAGACGGCTCTCTTGCAGTGTACGTACCGAGGCAGACCGTGGAGCCTGCTCCAACAGGGCCATTTCACCAAAGAATTGCCCTGGCTTGTACAACGCGAGCAGGATGTCCTGGCCACCCTGACGCTTGGTAACCTCGAGTTCGCCAGCTAGGACGACATAGAGCGAGTCACCCGGGTCGCCCTCCCGCAATACGAGCTCTCCTGCAGGGATGGAGACAGTCTCGGCCATCTGATACAGCTGCTCCAGGTCCTCTTCAGAGAGGTCTGCGAAAAGGGGGATCTGGCGTAACTCGTCGAGTATCAGCGCGTCCCCTTGCTCAAGTTCTTGCCTGTTCAGCGATCGGCTGGTCCGGCCGGCTGAGGCTCGTCAGCTTCTGGTTGTGGGCTGCCGGATAGACGAACCGGTGGCAGGGACAGTTCCTCGATCAGTCGTCCGGCCTCCGCGATGTCTCGTTCCGCTTCGGCAACGTGACCCTGCGCTTCATACAAATTGGCCGAAGATTTCAGTCCTCGCGCCAGGTAGGGTTTCATATCGTTACGGCGGTAGTAATCGAGGGCGGTGTCGAGGTACTGTTTCGCACGCTCGAAGTCGCCCAGCTGCGTGTACGCCTCACCAAGAGCCTGTGCGATGAACGAGACGGTATAATCGTCGCCAACCGCGTCGGCATTCGCCAGGGTACTCTCCATGTCGTCTATCGCCCCGGTATCTCCACCCAGGAATCGGGCAACAGCGAGCCCGGCGCGCACCTCGTTGGCTAACACCTCCGAGTGCTGTAATTCGGAGAGGTGGTCCGTGAGGAGATTGAGGGCGGATTCGAATGCCCGCTGCGCTTCGGCCGGGTTGCGCGAGTGCAGGTTACCGAGCCCTGTACAGTAATGGCCATACATGGTGCATTCCAGGCCAGAGGCCGAGAAGGCCTGCTCTGTGCCCAGCCGGCTATATTCCAACCCGCGCTGTACGTCGCCCATGTCCAGAAAGGCTAGCGACGACCCGAGCGCCACGTCGGCACCATTCACCACCGAGTCGGTCTTACGCGACACTTCGAAGGCTCGCTCCACAGCGTCCCGCGCCTCCGCAAACTCTCCTAACCGTGCATGGGCGATCGCCTTCTTGGCCAGCGCGTGTGCTTCGACCTCGTACCTACGATATTTGTGGGCCGCCTCGGCCACGTTATCCATCTGCTCCAGCCCGCCGCGCGGGTCTCGATCGATCATGTCCGCAGTCATCCAGAAAGTGGCCGCCAGAGTCAGTCGTTCGTCGCCGAGGCTTTCAGCAAGTTGGTAGCTCTCGAACAACGCCGGCATCCCGCGTGTTGGGAAGCCGTTGGAGATGTACGCGTTGGCGATCCAGTGCAACACACGCGCGAGGCGCGCTTCGTCGTTCAGGTCACGCGCGATCTTCTCCGCCTCCTCTAACCGATCCACCACTTCCTGGTATGGCTTGAGCTTGAGCGCGGCCGGCGTCCAGCCCAGGATCACGTCGCAGAGCTGCTCGGGCGACGCGTCGGAGACCTTCTTCAGCGCCTCGTAGGCATCGTCAAAGTAGGCCAGGGCTTCGTTCATCGCGTACACCTTCACCGCCTGCGAGCCCGCGCCCATCGCGTAGTCGGCGGCGCGTTGCCAATCCTCCCCCAGCCTGAAGTGATAAGCAAGAGCCGATGCCAGCTCGCCCCGCTGCTCCGGATAAAGCTCTTCGAGAACCTCTCCCGCGCGACGGTGGAGCTCTTTGCGGCGTCTGATCAGCAGCAGATCGTAGGCTGCTTCCTGGGTGAGGGCATGCTTGAAGATGTACTCCAGTTCGGGATCGTGTACCCGCTCGCGGACCAGCTCCTCGTAAGTCAGGACGCCGAGGTGAGGTCCGACGTCCTCGATTTGTTCGGGCGGCGGCGCTGCCGCGCAGGTCGCCATCAGCGCGCGTTGCGCGAAGATGCGGCCGAGGACGGCGGCCGTCTGGGCCACGTGCTTCGTGTTCTCTGGTAGACGGTCGATGCGCGCGCTCAGCACGCCAGTCAGCGTATCGGGGATGGCGACGTTCACGATCTCCCTGGTCGCGCGCCAGTGACTATTCTCCTGGACAATGTATTCGGAGTCGATCAGCGTCCGGATCACTTCCTCGACGAAGAATGGATTACCCTCTGCCTTGTTCAGGATCAACTTACGCACGCTCTCGGGCAAGTCCTCGATATAGAGCAGGTTGCCGAGCAGCTCCTTCGAATGTGCGGCGTCGAGCGGCTCGAGCAAGATCTCGGTGTAGCGGGCTCCCAACTGGCTACGCGCCTTCTCTATGGCCGACCAGCTCGGGGCGTCTTTGTCGGGTCGGAGCAGGCAGGTGATCAGAAGCGGCAAGTCCTCCACCAGGGCGGCCACGCTCAGCAAGAGATCGAGCGACGCTGTATCCGCCCAGTGCAGATCGTCGAGCATGATCACCGTCGGCATCAGGTCGGCGCGAGCACGGAGGTAGCCGCGGGTCGCCGCCGCGATGTGCTCGACCAGCGCATCACCCTCAAGCGCCGCGACCGCCTCGAGCGTCGCATCACTCTCGACGGAGAGTATCACCTCGAGGTACTGCGGATCGCCCTCAGGCATCGTGCCGCAACTTGGATCGCGGTGCAGTTTCTCGCGCACGACCTCGGGGGCCTCGCCTTCCTTGGCACCGATAACTCCGCGGATTACCTGCCGCCAGGGATAATAGGTTACGGCCTGCTCGTAGGAGAGTGCCCGCCCCTCGAGCCAGGCTACCTGTGGCCCTGACTTCGCCGAGTCGCTGACTTCTGCCAGCAATCGCGACTTGCCCAGCCCCGCCTCGCCAATCACCGCCACGAACGCGCCGCGTCCCTGGCGCACCTCGTTCAGCTTGTCGTTCACAAGCTTGAATTCGGCAGCGCGGCCTACCAGCGGCGAGGTCAATCCCTCGAGACCTCGCACCTTGCCTGGCACGACCCTGGGAGAGAGCGCTTCATAGGTCACGATGGGCGCGGACTTGCCTTTGACCATCGCGCCGCCGCGCGGCCGCAGTTCGAAGAGCTGCTTGACGAGGTGATAGGTATCAGCGCTGATGAGCACGGTACCTGGTTCGGCGGCGCTCTGCAGCCTCGCGGCTACGTTCGTAGTGTCGCCCATCGCCGTGTATTCCGTCCTGATCTCGTCCCCGACGGCGGCGAGCACCGCGAGCCCCGTGTTGATTCCGACGCGCACTTGGAAGTCGACCCCGTAGTCCCGCCTGACCGCCTCGGCGTATTCGCGGGCGGCCGCCTGGATATCCAGACCCGCACGTACCGCACGTTCCGCATCGTCTTCGTGTGCGACCGGCGCTCCGAAAAAGGCGAGGATCGCGTCACCCAACAACCTCGCTATAGTCCCATCGTATTTCTTGACCGACGCGTTGAGGAAGGCAAACGCGCCGTTCATGATCTCCGCGACCTGCTCGGGGTCGAGCCGCTCGCCGAGCCCGGTCGAATCGACCACGTCGGCGAACAGTACCGTCACGTACTTGCGTTCGCCTTCCACCCGAACCTGAACTTCGAGCTGGTTACCGCAGTTCAGGCAGAACTTTGCGCCCTCGGGATTGGCCATCTGGCAGCGGGGACAGTTCATTTCAACGCCTCACTCGGAATGAAGTAGATTCTGTTGTCCAGATCATAACTACTCTCATATAGTAACTCAACAGGTCTCGCTTCGGCACTACTCAGGCACCCTGCTCAGATACTGGTGTACGAACTGCACGGACATCAAACCCTCCCCTACCGCGGATGCGACGCGCTTCACCGACCGGTGGCCAGACCGCGTGGCCACACTGCAAAATAGTTCATTCGGAGGATGCGCCGAGTACTGTTATAGCTGTACTCTACTGGGACAACGCCAGTGGGCCAGACGATACTACAGTGGTTGTGTACCGACGGCCGGAGGCAGTTACACTTGAACCTTTCAGACGAAGCCGGGAGGAGCCTTGAGCGGGCCAAGTTCAGATGGACCACGAGCGACGTAACAGGCTGAAGGCTGAACACAGCCCGGAGGCGGTGCGGCGGAGGCTCGAGAACCGCCATGGACCGGGCTACCTCGGCGACGCGGTCCTGGGCGGCATCGACGGTTGCGTCACCACATTCGCGGTAGTGGCGGGGGCTGTGGGAGCGGGCTTCTCCAGGCTCGTGATCGTTGTGCTCGGCTTCGCAAACCTGCTGGCGGACGGCTTCAGCATGGCCGTGAGCAATTATCAGGGGACCAAGAGCCAGCGCCAGCAGGTCGAAGAAGCCCGGCGGGGCGAGGAGCGGCAGATCGAGGAGATCCTCGAGGGCGAACGCGAGGAGGTACGCCAGATCTTCGCCGCCAAGGGCTTCTCGGGCGACACGCTCGACAGTGTGGTTGAGGTAATCACGAAGGATAGCGGGCTCTGGGTGGACACCATGCTCGCGGAAGAGCTCGGCCTGGAGGTCCAGGGGCCAGATCCGCGCCGCGCCGCTCTAGCCACCTTCGTAGCATTCGTCTTTGTTGGGCTCGTACCGCTGATCCCGTTCGTGATCCCGGACCTCTCCATAGACACCCGCTTTTTCGCGAGCGCCGTCGCGACTGCGATCGCCTTCTTCGGGGTCGGAGCTGCCAAGGGCGCGGTCCTCCACCGCTCGGCCCTGCGTTCCGGGCTGGAAACGCTGCTCACCGGTGGAGGGGCCGCCCTCCTCGCCTACGTCGTGGGTGCCTGGCTGCGGGCGGCATTCGGCGCGTCCTAACCCCACCTGGTCAAGTTTGGTCAATCTGTACTAATCGGACCGTCAACCCGTCTCACGCAAATTTAACCGGACGATCCTACGATGCTCATTTCCGGTATAGGCGCATACCAGGAGATGAACGATGTGGGCAATAACAGTCTACAACCCGGTGCGGATAGGCACACAACCGGGCTCGAACGAAGCTACGAAGGACCCTACTCTGCGGCAACGCTCATTGTCCTGGCGCCGGCGTTATCAACGACCGTCCGCAGTACCCTTCGTCCTACAGGCGCACCTTGCCGCGAAACAGGCGGTAGATGAGGGTGAAGTACACGGCGGCCAGGACTATGCCGATGCTCCACCAGACGAGGCCAACCTTCATGCCATACGTCGAGGCGGAGGCGTTGTAGATCGTGAGGCTGTTCGCCGGGTCCACCGCGGGAAGCACATTCGGGTAGACGCCGAAGACGGTGCTGGTAAGCATCCCGACGATGTAGGCGCTCGACGAGAGGAACGCTTCCCTGTCCCGGCCTCTGAGATCGAAGTAGACCATCCCAACCAGCCCGGCCACGGCCACGAGCGGCAGAACGTACCCGTAGGGACGTTCGTTGAAGCTCCGGAGCATCTCCGGGCTCACCCAGAAGGTAGCCGGGGTGGCGAGTCCGGTGAGCAGGACCGTCGCGAAGGAGAAGCGGCGCGCGATACGACGCGAGCGGGCGTTCAGGTCATGCTCCGTCTTGACGGCAATGAAGTTCGAGCCGTGTACGACCAGGGTGGTCAGGGCGAGCAGCCCGATCAGGACCGTGTACCAGTCGAGGATGCCGGGGGTGCCCGAGAACGGGCTGAAGTCCGTCCACAGGGGCTGGAAGAAGTATCCACTCTCGTCCAGGGGGACCCCGCGCACCACATTGCCTAAAGCGGCGCCGTAGAAGACCGCGAGCAGCGAGCTCCCCACGAAGAACGCCGCGTCCCAGAAAGAGGCCCACATGGGGTCGTTTATGTGCCCGCGCAGCTCGATGGAGAGGCCCCGGATCATCAGGAGCCAGAGCACGATGATCAGGGGCAGGTAGAACCCGGAGAAACCGGAAGCGTACAGGGTCGGGAACGCGAAGAACAGCGTGCCGCCCGCCGCGATCAGCCAGACCTCGTTTCCGTCCCACACGGGGCCGATGGCGCGTATAATCGTGCGCCGCTCCCGGTCGTTTCTGGCCGCGAACAGGTGTACGGCGCCGGCGCCAAGGTCGAAGCCGTCCAGCAGGACGTACATGGTGACCATCAGCGCCACGAAGATAAACCAGATCGTCTCCACCGTTCCTCCTCAGGCTGTCAGGCTTTCGGGTGACTCGGGAACATCTCCTCCGCCCTCCGGGCCGTGTCCCACCTCTCGCACCATCAGGACGATGTAGAGGAGGCCCATGATCAGGTACATCCCCGCGAACCCTATAAGCGTGAAGAGCACGCTACCCGAGGAGACGAGGGGAGACACGCCCTCCGACGTGCGGAAGAGGCCGTAGGCGAGCCAGGGCTGGCGGCCGAGCTCGGCCGTGAACCACCCGGCCGTGTTCGCGATAAACGGGAAGGGTATGGCGAGCATCAGGATCCAGAGCATCCAGCGCGAGCCGTACAGCCTTCCTCGCCACAGCAGGAAGGCCGCCACCACCATGATGGCTATGAAGATGGTGCCAAGGCCCACCATGACGTGGTAGCTGTAGTACAGGAGCGGGATGTTGTCCGGCCACTTCTTCTGCGGGAAGGCGTCCAGACCCTTCACCTCGGCGTTCCAATTCTGGTAAACGAGGTAGCTGAGGGCGCGCGGCACGACGATAGGGTTGTCTATGCTCCTGTTCTCCACGTCCGGCTGGCCTATGAGGACAACGCCTGCCTGGCGCTCGGACTCGAAGAGCCCTTCCATAGCGGCGAGCGACACGGGCTGGTGCTCGGCCACCTGCTCGCTCGAGAAGTGCCCGCTCGGGAAGAGCATCCAGAGGCTGGCAAGCAAGCCCGCTATCACCCCGACCTTGAGAAATATTCTTCCATACTCCTCGTGACGCCGGCCCAGCACGTAGAAGGCCCCCAGGCCGGCCATCACGAACGCCCCGCAGACCACGGCCCCACCCATGTTGTGCGCGTACTGAGGCCACATCCAGGAGTTGAGCAGAACCGCCCAGTAGTTGTCGAGCTCTATATTGCCGTTCTCGAGCACCCGGTAGCCGACCGGGTGCTGCACCCAGGCGTTGGTCGTGATGATGAAGTAGCCGGAGGCCCAGGTGCCGAGGAAGACCATGAGCGACGAGAACCAGTGCACCCTCTGTCCGAAACGGCGTTCCCCGAAGAGGAACAGCCCCACGAACGCGGACTCCAGGAAGAAGGCGAACGCTCCTTCCATGGCCAGGGTCTGAGCGATTATGTCCCCGGCGTACTCGGAGAAAGCGGCCCAGTTGGTCCCGAACTGGAACTCCAGGGGTATGCCCGTCACCACGCCCATGACGAACGTTACCGCGAAGATCTTGCCCCAGAACCGCGCCGAGTTGTTGTACAGCTCGTTCCGGTTGCGCATGTAGACGCTCTTCAATACGAAGATGAGTAGCGCGAGCCCCATGGTGAGCATGGGGAAGAGGTAATGGTAGGTCACCGTAAAGGCGAACTGCAACCGGGATACCAACAACGCGTCTTCCAAGACCTAACCTCCTGCGGTTTTCGAGATCAGGCTACAGGCGCCGCTCCGGTGGAGCCTGATCAAATCTGACCAGTTTCTTGGGTGGCTGGCCAAACGTCTCTCCTTTCAGCCCGTCGCCAGCATGCCGTCCTGCACGGCGAGCATCCGGTGGTACGGTCCGTCCCTCCGGACCAGGTCCTGGTGGGTACCACGCTCGACGACGCGTCCCTCGTCGAGTACCAGTATCTCGTCCATCGTCTCCATCTCTACGAGCCGGTGTGTGATCTGGAGCGTGGTCCTGCCCCGCATCAGCTCCCTTATCGTTCCGAGGAGCTCACGCTCCGTAACGGTGTCCAGATTGGCCGTGATCTCATCCAGCACCAGCAGCGGAGCATCCTTGAGCAGGGCCCGGGCGACGGCCAGCCGCTGCCGCTCCCCACCGGAGAGCCGCTGGCCCTGCTCGCCGACGTACCCGTCCAGCCCGCCGGGCAGCCCTTCCACGAGCCCCGCCAGATGCGCCTCCCTTATTACCCGGTGCAGAGCAACGTCGTCTGCCTCCGGGTCGGCGAGCAGTAGGTTGTTGCGCACCGTGTCGTTGAAAACGTGGGTGTCCTGGGAGACGACCCCGATCCTGGATCTCAGATCCTCCTGAGCGTAGCAGCGGACATCCCGGCCACCGAGACGGACCTCGCCGCTGTCGGGGTCCCAGAAACGAAGGATCAGGCCGACCAGCGTGCTCTTTCCCGAGCCGCTTGGCCCCACGACCGCGACCCGGCTGCCGGGCTGCAGAACGAACGAGACGTCCCGCAGCGCCGGCGAACCGTCTTCTTCGTATCGGAAGCTCACCCGGTCCAGCGCCAGCGTGCCGTCCGGGGGCGGGGACAGGGGCTCGGGCGGGTCCGTGACCCGGGGCTCCGAGTCAGACATCTCGAAGAGGCGTTCGCCGGCACCGACGGAACGGCCGAGGACCTGGAAGGCGGCGCCGAGCGACGATACGGCCTCGAAGCTGCCGAGCACTACGAGCGCTACGAACGCCAGAAAGACACCGTTCATCTCCCCCGCCGCGACGAGGGGTATCGCTAAGATCAGCACCGCCACCAACGCCAGATTCATCATCAGGTCGCCGAGGGCGTTCTGCAAACCGGTCACCAGGGCCATCCGCCGCTGCACCCGGCCGAGCTTACTGTTCAAGGCGGAGACCTCGTGCCGTTCCCTCCCTTCTCGGCCGAAAGCGAGGACGTCCTGCACCCCCTGAATGTCGTCCACGATCCTGGCGTCGAGCTCCGCCCGCAACTGCAACTGCCGCCACCCCAGGCCTCTGGAGAGCGTCCGCACAAGCAGCGGCACCCCGATGCCGGTGGCCGTCAGGAAACCCAGGGCCACGAAGGCAATGGCCGGGTCGAACGTGAAGAGGACGAGAGAGGCGAGCGCGCAGACGGCGAGCGCCACCGCCACGGGGGAGAAGGAGCGCAGGTAGACGTTCTGCAGCTCCTCGACGTCTTTCACGATGCGGGAGAGAAGGTCTCCACTGCGGTATCTCAGGAGGCGGGCCGGCGCGAGGGGCACGAGGCGGCTGTAAAAGCGGGTTCTGAGTTCCGCCAGCAGCCTGAAGGTAACGTCGTGCGAGACGAGCCTCTCGGCGTAACGTGAGGCTGCCCGCGAGACGCTGAAGAGCCGCACTAGGTAGACCGGGATGGTGAGCATGGCCAGGAAAGGCACCACGGCAGCGGCGGAGATCACGTACGCCGCCGTAGCCAGGAGTCCCACGTTGCTCGCCACCGTCGCTGCCCCGAGCAGGACGCCCAGCAAGGCCCGCCACCTGTAGGGCTTCATGAAACCAAGCAGGCGCAGAAATACCCTCATGCCGGCATGTCCTGGTAGGCGCCCGCCAGAAGCGAATAATGCCCATTACGTTCGAGTAGTCCTGCGTGGGTCCCGGTCTCCGCAACCCGGCCTTCGTGCAGGACGATGATCCTGTCCGCGGTGCTGACGGTGTTCAGGCGGTGGGCTACGGTCAGGGAGGTCCGGCCTTGCGCCAAGCGGTCGAGTGCGTCCCTGACGAGACGCTCGCTCTCCGGGTCCAGGCTGGACGTAGGCTCGTCCATAACGAGCAGGGGAGCGTCTTTGAGGAAGGCGCGGGCTATCGCAAGCCTCTGCGCCTCGCCGCCGGAGAGCCGCTGGCCCCGCTCGCCGATCTGGGTGTCGTAGCCGTGCGGCATACGTCGGATGAACTCCGCAGCCCCTGCCAGCTCTGCCGCCCGCTCGGCCTCCGCCCGGCTCGCGTCCGGTCTCGCCAGCCGGATGTTCTCGAGCACGCTGCCATAGAAGAGGTGCGGGCGCTGCGGCACCAGTGCCACGTGCTCCCGCCAGGCCCCCGCCGGAAGATCCTCCACCGGAACCCCGTTTGCCGAGATGACCCCGGCGTCCGGGTTCAGAAACCTCAGGACCAAACCGACCAGGGTGCTCTTTCCGGAACCGCTGCGCCCGACCACGGCCGTGCGGGAGCCAGCCGGCAGGATGAGGGTAAGCCCGTCGAGTGCCGGGAGGTCCCGCCCCGGATAGGTGAAACGGACGCCGGAGAACGAGACCTCGAGCTCACCGGAGGGGCTCTCCTGCAAAGTTCCGTCCGCGAGTACCGGGGAATCGAGTATTTCGAAGATCCGTTCGGCGGCGGCCTTGCCCTCCATCCCGGCGTGACGGTGGATGCCGAGCTCGCGCAGGGGCCGGTAGAACTCTGGCGTCAGGAGCAGCACCAGGAAGGCGTCCTGGAAGGAGATGGCGCCGTTGATCAGGCGCACCCCCAGGACCACCGCGACGAGCGCTATGGCGGCGGCCGTCATGAACTCGAGCACCAGCCCGGAGAGGAACGCGTAGCGCAGCACCTTCAGTGTACGCTCCCTGAACTCGCCGCTAACCCGCTCCACCTTCTCTTCCTCGGCCGCGACGCGTCCGAACGCCTTGAGCGTCGGCAAACCCTGCAGGGCGTCGAGGAAGTGCGCGCCCATGCGTGAGAGCGCGAGCCACTGGCGTCGCGTGTGCTCCTCGGCATAGCTCCCGACCAGAACCATCATCACGGGTATAACCGGCGCGGTAACGACCAGCAGCACCGCGCTGGCAGCATCGCGGGGAAGGATGTACGTCACCACCAGCAGTGGAACAACGGCGCTCAGGAGAACCTGCGGCAGGTAGCGAGCGAAGTAAGGATCCAGCCTCTCGACACCCTCCGTAAGGGTCGTGGTCAGCTCTCCGGTACGCTCGCTGCGGGCGTAGGCCGGTCCCAGGCGCAGCACGTGGGCGAACAGCCTCTCCCTGAGGTCGCTCTTTACCCGGACCGCACCTTGCTGCGCCGTGGTCTCACGGATCCAGAGCAGTCCGGCCCGCAGAATGGCGGTTCCCGTGAGCAGCAAGAGCAGGGTAACGACCCGCTCGCGGCCTCCTCCCTTTAGAAAGACCAGGTCCACTATCTCGCTCAGAAAGGCCATCTGGGCGACCGTCACGACGGCCACGAGGAGTCCCATCAGGACCGTGGAGCCCAGATACAGCCGCGCGGGCGGGATCCGCCGGAGCAGATCTCCACCCATTCAAGTACCCGCCCGTACCCTGGACATGCACCGCAGTGTCACGCTAATCCTCTTCCGCGCGCACGACGAGCGCCGGGCAGTGCGCATGGTGCACCACGGAGTCGGATACGCTACCCATGAGGGCTCGCTTGACGTCGTCCAGCCCCCTGCTTCCCTCCGCCAGGGCCAGTATCTCCACGTCGGGTCTGCCCATCCTGAAGCAACACGCTCAATGCTCGCCTCCTCTGGTCTCCAACCAGTGCCGGCCACACCCGGTCCTCCATGCGAGCAGCATAACGCGGGCGGAGCGCGCTTCCCAGAGCAATTTTCCCTAATCTCCTGTTCCCGATGGACCAGGTGCCCGCCAACCACGTAAGGTCTGCCGCACATTGCCCGTTGGTGGCGAAGATGGACCAGGCCCCGGATACCCGCGAGATTACCCCGCCGGACGGCCCCTCCCCTTTCCCTTGGAGTATCTCAGGTGGACGGGTTCCGCGGGAACCCGCGGCGGAGAGGTCGGGAAGTTGGCCGGGCTTGCGCGGAAGGCTGCGTGCAGGTGCCAGGCTGTCAACGCGACGGCCAGGGACACGGCGGCGAGCACGGCCAGCTCTAACGGTGAGTGGTTGCGGAGGGTCTCGACCGCGAGGACCAGGCCTGCGATAAGGACCACCGCGAGCGAGATGCCGCGGTGGAAACGGCCCGCCTCGGAGTGGGGCCAGGGATCCATCGCGTGCACCACCTCCCTGCCCTCGTCGGAGTCGGTGCAGTCGGGCTTGGTGGGACAATGGTTGCAGATCTGGGGCCGCCCCCGGTAGCGTATAAGGCGCCGCCGGTGGTCCACCTCGCTCCTGAGTAGAAGTTGGTTCTCGGGACAGATCCAGGCGTCGTTGGTGTGATGGTAGGTGAACCCGGCGGTCCTGTAGCGCTCGGAGCGGACGTGCGAGTGGCGGGCCAGAGAGTCGAGGCCCAAAGAGACGCAGACCAGGAAGATAGCGTACCCTGCTGCCAGGAACACCTCAGGGTGGATGGCCATGAACCTACTCCCGCTGCCCTGCCGTCTCGGGCTCAGCGATGTCGGTGAACAGGATGTCCTCCGGCTCCTCCAACGTCACGCGTGGGACGGTGTGGCGCACGCCCAGGTAACACAGGTACAGCAGCGGCAGCACGCCCCCGACGATAAACACCACGTCTCCAGGCAGCCTCATCCACTCCAGGAGAGCGTTCGTGTCGTTGGTGATGTACTCCAGGCTGCGGGCCTCGAAGTACCCGGTGTTGACGGACTCGTAGAGCTGGAGCATGCCCAGGGGGAAGAGCGTGGCGAAGCACATCCAGGCGAGCCCGATGTTCAGAGACCAGAAGCTGACCTTCGCCGCCCTCTCAGACCAGCGGTCCTCGGGAATCAGGTACCGCAAACAGAACAGGGCCAGTCCCGCAGCGAGCATCCCGTAGACGCCCATCATCGCGGCGTGGCCGTGGTTGGCGGTCAGGGCGGTGCCGATCTGGTAGTAGGAGATGATGGGCAGGTTGATCAGGAACCCGAAGATCCCCGCCCCCAGGAAGTTCCAGAACCCGACCGCCACCAGGAACATGACCGCCCAGCGGTGCGGGAACGGCGTGCGCGAGCGCGACTCCTGCCTGGCTCCGAGCTGCAAAAAGCTCCACGCCTCCACCGTCAAGAATGTCAGGGGGATGACCTCCGCCGCCGAGAAGAATGCGCCCAGGGCCATGTGCTCTGCGGGCGTCCCCGAGAAGTAGAGGTGGTGCATCGTCCCGATCACACCTCCGGCCGAATACAGCAAAATGTCCAGGAAGATGACGGTCAGGGCCACCTTCTCCCTTACCACGCCGAGCAGGACGAAGATGTAGGCGACCATGACTGTGGTGAAAAGTTCCAGGAAGTCCTCGACCCAGAGGTGGACGACCCAGAACCGCCAGAAGTCCGCGGTGGTGAAGTGGGACTCGGGCCGGGCGAGCAGGCCGACGGCGTAGAAGGCTGGGATGGCCAGGGCGGCGAAAAAGAACAGCCACGGCATGTTTGCCGCGTGCTCCCGCCGCAGCCGTCCCCGAAGGCCCCTGAACAGTACGGCCACCCAGAAGAAAAGGCCGATGGAGAGCAGGACCTGCCAGAAGCGTCCCAGGTCCAGGTACTCGAACCCCTGATTACCGAACCAGGCCCACCACCCGCCCATGAACCCGAAGATGCCGAGCCACTCCCCGATCATGCTCCCGAACACCACCACCGCAAGGGCCCCTAGCAGCCCATAGGCGAGGAAGTGCTGGCCCCGCGGCTCCCGGCCAGCGATCATCGGCGCGAGGAAGATGCCTGCCGCCAGAAACGACGTGGCGACCCAGAAGATGGCCAACTGCACGTGCCAGGTACGCATGAGGTTGTACGGCAATACCTGCGCCAGGTCTATCCCGAAGAAGCTCGCCAGATCCGCCCGGTAGTGCTCCGAAGCCGCCCCGACGAGCGTCTGGATCATGAACAATGCAGCCATCACCAAAAAGAACCACGCGCACGCCCGCTGCGCCGGTGTCAAGGCAACGTCGCTGGGCGCCCGGAACGAGAGCGTCGCCTGCTCGCGCCCCCGCCAGCCGAGGAAGTTCCACCGCCCGAAGGCGGCGAACAACAACCCGATGCCGCCGAGCAAGGCAACCAGCGAAAGAACGCTCCACACCACCACCTCACCCGTCGGCTCGTTCTCCACCAGCGGCTCCGGCGGCCAGTTGTTGGTGTACGTGTAGTCGAGCTCGGGCCTCAAGGCCGAGGCCGCCCACGCCGTCCAGGCAAAGTACGCCGTGAGCTGCCGGATCTCCTCGGGATCCTTTATCGCCTCGGGCCTGAGCCCGTACCTGGTGGTCGGCTCCCCGAAGTAGTCCCCGTAATAACCTCGCAACTCCCCGAAGGCCACCGCCTGCGCCCCCGTAAACTCAAGCGTCCGGCTTTCGGGGTCGTAGCGGTTCTCCTTGAAATCCTCGACCGTGCGCACAGCCGCCTCGTCGGAGCCCTCGCCCCCGTAGCTCTCGCGCACGGAGAGCGCGGAGCGCCGCAGGTAGTCGGCCGTGTAATCTGGCCCCAGATAGGCCCCGTGCCCGAAGATGGAACCGTACTGCATCAGACCGTTCTTCAGGAAAACCCCCTGGCCGGCCGTCACGTCCTGGCCGGTGAAGACCACCCTACCACTCGGGTCCACTACCCGCTCCGGGATCGGCGGCTGACCCGAATACGCCCGGTACGCTAGCAGCCCCAGCACGAAAAACCCGAACAGAACGACCAGCGCAACAGCCTGGACCCAGCCCTTCGAGACCAGCAACTCCCGCCGCCCAGTTCCCGCCGCCATCAGCTACCTCCCGGTCCTTCGCCGCCAGGGTGCCAGATTATGTCCCAAAACTATTACCAAAATAGTAATATAAAATGAGCGTGATCTGGGCACAAGGGCCAGATCTCTAGCCTCTGGGAGGAAATCTGCCGGACGGGTTCTGGGCGGTGAAGTCCTCTAGGCTCTGTTTCTGCAGGTACTTGAGGATGGCTTGCTGGCCTTCTTCCCAGGCGTCGTGCATTGCGCAGGGGGCGGCGGTGTCGCAGGCGCGGTTCTGCATGATACAGCGGGTAACGCCGAAGGGGCCTTCGGCCGCTTCCACGGCGTCCAGGAGCGTGATCTCCCGCGCCGGACGGGCGAGGCGGGAGCCTCCGCCGCGGCCCTGTTCGCTCTCCACCAGCCCTGCACGAGCGAGGCTGGCCAGGATGCGGGCCAGCAGGCGGCGCGGGACGTTCGCTTCGGCGGAGATCCTCTCGGCGCTCGCCCGCTCTCCCAGCCAGGCGAGGTAGAGCAAAGCTCGCAGGGCATAGCGTCCCTCGCTGCTCAACTCCAGGTGCAACCTTCCGTCCTTTCCCTGCTTTTGGTCCCGCCATTCTCGCCCATCACGGCCCCAACCTCCAAAATACTCGCTGTATCTGTGATAGATAATGGATTGTGTCGCGCAAGCTACGAGGAGGTTCACTGTGCCGTCCGGACTGCACACCCAAGCAAGGAGGAGATTATCCATGACGCGTAGCCCGCCTCGAGGGGATGGCTGATGGATCTGGCCGGGGCGTCAGCGGCTGCCGGCGAGCGGACCGGAGTGATCTGGACCTTGCTGGAGAGCAACGACCTCAACGCCAACCTGGTGCGCTTCGAGGCCGGAGGGGGCGTGGGTGAGCACATCAACGACGAGGTGGACGTGATCTTCGTCGGCGTCTCGGGCACCGGGTCGGTTCTCACGAACGGTGAGGACCGTCGCCTGTCAGCCGGAACGCTGGTGTTGGTAGGCAGGGGTGCGAGGAGGTCGATCCTCTCCCGTTCCGAGGGCTTTTCCTACCTCACTATCCACCGGCGGCGGGGTCCGTTGCAGATAGAATCGGAGGCACGATGAAGCCAGGAGAACGGCTCGAAGCGCAGATCCGCCCCGCAGGCAGTTATGGGGGCTGCTAACCTCGCCGGCCCCTCCCGCCCACGGCACCCAGCAGGGGGGATCCGGCACCGAGCAAGAACCCGAAGTCGTACCAGTTCCCGCTCCTCGCCTCATTGTAGAACGGGAACTGCTCCCACCCACCGAAGATGTGCACGACTAGTACGATCCAGGCTGTAATACCGTTCCAGAAGCCCCACAGCAGGTCTGCCCACCACACGATGTTTACCTCCTCCTCTATGACCGACGCAGCTTGACTTCTTCCGAGACGTCCCGCCCGAGCCGAAAGAGCCTTCGGGCGATCAGGACGTTCCATATGGCCAGAGGGACGTTACCCTGCCGAAGATCGGACTCCGCAGCATGACGATCGAGACCATAAGTAAGTAGATGCTG
The DNA here is from genome assembly GCA_036519935.1 of Rubrobacter sp. GTDB lineage: Bacteria > Actinomycetota > Rubrobacteria > Rubrobacterales > Rubrobacteraceae > Rubrobacter_D. The sequence continues at coordinate 29,258 of DATDKO010000136.1, forward strand.
AATAGATTGTAGCTGACGTGGAAAGCGGTGCCGTGGAAGGTGGCCAAGACCGTCTCCCCCGCCGCCAGGAACAGGGCTCTCTGCGCATCCGTTGTCGCGGCCGCGTACTGCTCGCTGAGGTAGAGCATCTCGAAGGCCGGCCTCGCAACGATGAGGGCCACCGCTCCCACGAGGCCGAGGGCCAGGACGATCGCCATGAGAGACTCGCTGACCCATCTGAGGGCGTCCCGCCCAGCAGGAAAAGCGAGCCCGTCGCCCCGAGCGCCTTCCGGATCCTGATCCTCGTCTTTCGCCTTCCTTCACGCCCTGATCATCGTTACCTTCTGCGTCCGAACGCGAAGTAGGATATGGGACCGGCGAAGTTGATGAACGAGGCGGCGGTCCACGCCCACTTGCTGCCCGTATCTCCCCGGTCGGACGCCGATGGATGTCCACGAGTGCCGCTATCAGGAGTCCGATCTGCATGGCGCCCGACAGCGCGATGCCCCTCTTCTGACCGGTGCTCAAGTCGCTCCACTTCTTCCCCGCCACGCGCGCACCTCCTCGACGCCGGATTCACCTTAACCGCATGATGCCACGGGCGGACCAGGTTTCCTGAGCAGACTGGGGCATTTGGCTGATCAAGATTACTCATAGTTCCCCCCGCGGCGCGCATCGTATCATGGTGGCCTGTGGCTGTTCGAGACTACGAGGCGGTCTTCGTCGGCGGCGGCCTGGCGGCCATGCTGCTCCTGCGCGAGCTCGGACCGGCGTTGTCTGGACGGCTCGCGGTCCTCGATCCGTGCCCGCCCCCGGAACGGCCGTCCGTCCACTGGAGCTACTGGAGCCACGTTCCGACCCTCTACGACCGGTTCGCCATCGGAAGCTGGCGGAAGGCCAGGGTGGCGCAGATGCCAGCCGAGCCCGTTGCCCCATACACCCTGCGCCTGGTGCGCTCGACCGACGTGTTCGCCCACATAGCCGAAGAACTGAGAACCGTGTCCATCGAGTGGCTACGTGCCTCGGCCCGTTCGATCGAGCGCCGGGAGGACGGAACGTATGAGGTCGTCACGGGCGCCGGTGCGGTGCGCACCGACTGGGTATTCGACAGCGCGCCGGACGTCGAGCCCGCCTTCCCGTCCCCCCACCGGCCCAGGGCGGTGCTGAGTGGCACCGGCGTCCGCGTCACGGCCGACCGGCCGGTGTTCGACGCGGCGGCCGCAACCCTGTTCGACCCGCTCGACGAACGGTCCTTCGCCTACCTGCTGCCCCTGAGCCCCGACGAAGCCCTGCTCGAGTCGGCCACGTTCGACTCGGCCATCCAGAAAGAGAACGAGACGCCGCTACTGCGGTACCTGCGGACCCGGTATCCGGGGGCCAGCTTCGGCGTCACCCACGTGGAGCACGGCCACATACCGCTCGGGTTCGCGCCCTCGCAAACCGCCGGCCCCCGGCACGTGCTGCTGGGCACCAAGCGCGGCCTCGTCAAGCCCAGCGCCGGCTACGGCGTAATCCGCATGGCCGAGGAGAGCAAACATCTGGCTGGGCTCTGGAAGCAGGGCCGGCCGCTGCCCCCGAGCCAACGGTCCTCCCTGCGATGGCGGCTCCTCGACGTGGGGTTCTTGCAGCTCGCCGCGCACGACCCCAGGCGGCCGATGGCTCTGCTGCGCAACGTCATACACGCCGTTCCCCTCGTTCAGTCGCTGCGCTTCATAGATGAGGAGCTTCCACCGCGACAGCTGGCGGCGGTCTTCGGATCCGCACTCCCGGCCGTGCTCGGAAAACCGTAGTACAAGCGAGTTTCGGGCGCCACGCGTCAGCGGACCCAATGGCGGTATACGGGTACAGTTCGAGATGCCTACTGCCAGGGACGGAGGGTCTCCAGGAGAAGCGCGGGTGGCGCAACGAATAGACCCGGGGCGACCATGACAAGCACCACGTTGACCCCGAGGGCCTATCGCTACTCCTGTGCTCCTTACTGTTGGCCCACCTTTGCCCTTCAGCAACCATGTAAGATTGCATCGAAATAGGCGTGACGCGCGGGATACGTACTCACCAAATCCGAGAAGGCTTGGCGAGAGCCAGGGTAGTAGGGATAGGAAGGACGGATGGCGAAAGCGATGGGGGCAGTGAGACGCAAAGATTTCTTGAGGCTCGGGGGCGCTGGGCTCATCAGTGCGATGCTTCTTGGCGCCGCAGGCTGCAACAGGAGTCACGTGAAGGTTGTCAGGTTCTTTACCGGCACCAGGGAAACGGCTGCCCTCGAGGGAGCGCTAACAGAAATACAAGTTGACAGGTTCGAGGAGCAACACCCCAACATCGATTTGCAGCGTGAGGCACTACAGCCGGATGAGGTTCGCAAGGAGATACAGAGCAGGCTGAGATCCAAGGAACCTCCAGACGTCTTCGCCTACGACACCGGTCCGGGCTTCGGCGGTGTGCTGGCCGAAGCGGGACTTCTGCGTCCCCTGGAGAACGCCTACAAAGAGCATGGCTGGGATATCTACGACTGGGCGAAGCAGCAGGCCACCTACGACGGCACCGTCTACGGCGTCCCTGACCAGGTCGAGGAGATAATCGTATTCTACAACAAGGACCTCGTGCCCGAGGTGCCACATACATTGGAGGAGCTACGGCAAATCTCTGACCAGCTCAAGGGACGGGGAAAGATCCCGCTCGCCTTTGGAAACAAGGAACAGTACCCCGCGAGTCATATGTTCAGCATCGCGACCAGCAACGTGCTGGGCCGGGAGGGGTTGGATAGCATTCTCTATGGCGACGGTAGATGGGACATCCCCCAGGTGGTGGAGGCCATCGAGCTGATGTTCAGGGATTTCGTGGAGAGCGGTTACTACCCGAAGAGCCCAAACGCCCTCACCTACGACGGTGCTAACGCGTTGTTCTATTCCGGTGAGGCCGCTATGAACGCCACCGGCACGTGGCTCGTGTCGGAGATAGTCCAGGCTGTCCAGGAGTTTGATGTTGGATTTTTCCGGTTCCCGTCCATAGAGGGCTCCGGCATCTCGCCTCCGGCCGGGGTGGGAACGGGTTGGTTCGTGGCCAAAGACGCCAAGAACCCCCAAGAGGCTATCACTTTCGTCGATTACCTGCTGCAGGACGACACCGCTCGCCTGACCATCGAAAAGCTCAACACGATTCCCGCCCACCCCGTTAACACCGAAGGGCTCGAAGTTCCCGAGTTGTTCAAGCAGGTGCTGGATGACCTTTCGGAATTTCCTCAGGCAGAGGCTTTCGGCTATAACATAGACGTCCTGGCACCGCAGAACTTCAACGAGGTGATGTACACCGGTTTCCGGGAGGTCATAAACGGGCTGAGGTCTCCCGCAGAGCAGGCGGGAGCTTTGCAACAGGCTTGGGCAGAGGCGAAAGAGGCGGGAAAGACACCGGCGCAGGAGTAGGCCAAGCACGAAACCAGCCATCCCACCATGCTATCGAAAGGTCGTGCCTAACCGATATTGCTTCGAAGATCATCATTCGGAGGATGCACTGCACCCTGTTCGTATGCTGTATTTGCTACTATACACGTGGAGGCGAGTTCCTCCTCACGTCACCTACGAGGAAGGTTAATAGTGAACGGAGATGGTAAGGAGCATTTCCCCAAAGTGACATGAGGATCGCTTAATGATGTCCCATACAAGAGTTGTGAGCGGGGCGGCGTCCTTCCACGAGCGCTAGGAGAGAAGGGAGATTGTGAGATGTTCGCGCGGGTAAGCACGTACGAAGGTCGCCCGGAGCAGTTGGACGAGATGCACCACGAGGGCATAGAACACGTCCTACCGGCACTCGAGATGCAGGACGGATTCAGCGGGGGCCTAGTCCTCGCGGATCGTCAGAGCGGCAAGGTACTTGCGGTGACCCTGTGGGAGAGCGAGCAAGCGATGGACGCTACCGAGGATGCCTCTAACTGGTTGCGCATCTTCAGCGCCGAATCCGGCGGCGGGACGATAGGTAGCGTGCAGAGGTACGAGGTCTTCTTCTCGGCTATCAAGGAGGCGCCAATTTCCGAGCGATCCGGCGAATCGAGCAGCACGGAAGCCAAGCGTCCTTCGGGAACCTCGGGCCGCGCTGGGTGATCCTGTAGAAGTCTATACTGGCAAGTTGCCGTAGCGCTCTCCCACAACCAACGTCCCATTCCTCGCCAGATACTTCGCAAACCTCTCGTAGCGTAGTGTAGTCCGCTCGGCTACGAGGTAAGGTGCAAGGCGAATGATGTTCTCATCTCCTGGTATGGTCTGTCCACCGGGTGCCGTTACAGGACTTCTGATCTCTCCAGGGTCACCAGGGTGATATCGTCCTCCTGTTCCCAATCTTCACCGGCGAAGTGGGTGAGCTCGGAGAGGAGGAAGTCGATCAGTGAAGATCCGCCCGAGCGGTGAGTCCCTACCAAGCCTTGCAGCTTCGGGAAGCCGAACATCTCGTGGTGCGAGTCGTGCGCCTCGACCAACCCGTCGCTGTAGAAGAGGACGCTCTCGCCCCTCTCCAGGGTGATCTCTTTCTCCTCGTATTCCATCCCCGGCATCAGGCCCAAGGGCATCCCCCTCGCCCTGAGCTCCTCCACGTCACTGCCGTTGTGCCGCAGGTAGGGTGGGTCGTGTCCGGCGTTGGCATAGACGAGACGCCCGCTCTCGGTATCGAGGATGGCATACAAGCAGGTGATGAACATGTTGGGTGGGATGTCAGGGACCAGTGCTTCGTTCGTCCGCTTCAAGACCTCCGCCGGCGGGAAGAGACGTTGGGCTGAGACACGCAGCATGGTGCGGGTCGTCGCCATCACCAGCGCGGCGGGTATGCCCTTGTCCGTCACGTCACCAACAACGAGACCCAGGCGTCCACCTTCCAGCTCGAATAAATCGTAGAAGTCTCCACCTACCTCGCGCGCGGGTTGGTAGTAGGCTGCTACGTCGTATCCAGAGAGCTCGGGCAATGTCTTGGGCAGAAGGGTTTGTTGGATGAGGCGCGCGATCCTGAGTTCCTGCTCGATGCGTTCCCTCTCCTGCGCCTCTCGCTTCTGCTCGGTGACATCGTACTGGACACCCAGCCAGTACAGGGGTTGCCCTTCCTCATCGCGCACCAGGGTCGCCTCATCACGCACCCACACCACCCGGCCATCCCCTGCGATGACGCGGTACTCTACCCTGAAGGGTTCGCCGGTCTGGTCAGTCCGAGCTTCCTCCGCCAGCACCCGCTCTCGGTCTTCGGGGTGCACTATGCTGTTCCAGTGCTCCTCGTCGATAATCTTCGACTCTGGAGGGTATCCGAGGATGGTTTCGTACTGTGGGCTGATGTAAGTCACGGCTTTTGGATTGCCGGACTCGACAGGCTCCTGTACGTAGGTGATGGCAGGGGTCTGCTCCACGAGGGTCCTGTAGCGAGTCTCGGCCTCCTGCTGCTGACGCACGAGCCGAGCAACCCGCACGGCCGGAGCCGCCTGGGTGGAGAGGTCGCTCAGGAGCTTGCGGTCGTCGGCCGAGTACTCCTGCTGCGAGAGGCGCGACCCGAGGTTCAAGAGCCCGATCAGCTCGCCCTGGCTTACCAGCGGCACGACCAGCTCGATGTCCGCGGACTTCATCGCCCTGAGCGCTTGGGAGTCGAGGGCGAGCTTCTCTACCTCCACGACCCCCGAGACGTTCGCAAGGTACGCGAGGATCGAGTCGTCCGGCGCTATCTCGATCTCCGGTACCTCTATCGCCGCGGTCGCCTTCTCCGTAGCCTCCCTGGCACGCTCGGGAGACTTCAACCACAGCGACACGCGGGTCGGCTGCATCGTTTCCCTTATTACCTCGATGAGATCGCTGCTCAGAGCGTCGAGGTCCGTCTCCGTTCGCAGCTTGGCCGAAAAGGCTTCCAGGGTCTTTCTGGCATCGTACTTCCTGCGGTAGAAGCGTCGATCGATGAAGGACTGGATGCGCAACCTCAAAGGGGTGAATAATGCGGCTATCGCCAGGGTTGAGACCACTACCGCAAGCTGTGATTCCT
>DATDKO010000137.1:0-12942 GCA_036519935.1 Rubrobacter sp.
CGGCCGCCACCGTGACCAGAGCCGCAAGGAGGTCGGCGAGCTCAGGGCCGAGGAGGTTCGAGACGAGAAACTGCGTGAGGGCGAACGCTATGCCGCTCACCGCGACGACCGGCAACACCTCGAGCATCCGCCTGAAACCGGCCATCACCGTTACGAGCATGCCAGGGATGATCAGAGCCAGAAACGGCGTCTGGCGCCCGACCATCTGGGAGAGATCCATCGGGTCGAGGCCCGAGACGGCTCCGGCCGTCAGGATCGGGATGCCGAATCCCCCGAAGGCGACAGGGGCCGTGTTCGCCAGAAGAGCCAGCGCCGCGGCGTAGAAGGGTTCGAAGCCGAGCCCCGCCATCAGGGCGCCCGTAATGGCGACCGGCGTACCGAAGCCGGCCGTCGCTTCGAGAAGAGCGCCGAAAACGAAGGCGATGAGGACCACCTGTACCCGGCGGTCGTTGCTCACACCAGCGAGCGAGTCCCTTATGGTGTCGAAGTGTCCGGTATCCACGATGACGTTGTAGATGAAGATGGCGTTGATGACGATCCAGACTATCGGGAAGAGCCCGAAGCAGATCCCGAGCAACGTCGAGTCCAGCGCCAGACCAATGGGCATCCCGTACACCGCCACGGCGATGACGAGCGCAGTGACCAACGTCGCCAGGGACGCCCACTGCGCCGCGACCCGTATGCCAGCCAGCAGGACGAACAGCACTACAATCGGGATGATGGCCACAAGCGTCGAGAGCACCAAGCTTCCCGCGATCGGATCGTAAACCTGCTGATACACCTGAACTCACCTCCCCGAGGGACGCCCCAACGTCCCCCCTCCGCCTGGCCAACAGCGGGAAGCATGGCACTTTGCGTGGCCAGGCGCAAGTTCCCGAGTCGCCGCCTCAGCGGGTAGAGACGAGCGCCACCCGCACATCGTTGACGTTGGTGCCTGTCGGCCCTGTGACAAGCAGGGCTCCACCCGCCTCCAGCGCCGCGTACGAGTCGTTTCCTGCCAGGGCCTCCTCCGGGTTAACGTCGGCGTCCCTGATCCTCTGCGCCGTCTTCCCGTCAACGATTCCGCCAGCCGCGTCGGTAGAGCCGTCATTGCCGTCTGTATCCGCCGAGAACGCCGCCCAACCCTCGACGCCCTCCAGCTCGATCGCAAGCGCCAGAACAAATTCCTGGTTCGGGCCGCCGGTGCCGTCCCCGCGCACGGTCACCGTAGCCTCGCCGCCCGAGACGATGGCGCTCGGTGGCCGGACCGGGTTACCGCTCGCCAGTACCTCCCTGATGATCGCCGCATACATCGAGGCCGCCCCGAGGGCATCACCCGTGAGGGTGGTGGTGAGGAGCAGCGGCGCGTATCCAAGCTCCCCGGCCTTGTTCGCCGCAGCCTCGGCTGCGTGCCGACCGCCGCCGCAGATACGGTTCACGACATTCTCGAAGATGGGGTCGTACGATGCTGGAGTCTCCTCCGCACTCTTCAGGTGTGCCACGATGTTCTCCGGCGGCTCTATCCCATAGCGCTCCAGCACGCGCCGGGTGCTTTTCAAGGTCGTCGGATCCGGGGCTGTGAGGCCGCTCGCGATGGAAGAGAGCTCGTCGCCAACCACGTCCGAGAGCAGGAGGGCTATGGTAGGGGCCGGATGGGCCAAACGTACCAAACCGCCGCCCTTTAACACGGAGACGTGCTTCCTTACGGTGTTGATCTCCCCTATATCTGCCCCGCTCCTGAGGAGGTCTCCTGTTAGCGTCTTAAGATCAGCCAGCCCGATAGGTGGAGCCGGGTCGGCGAGCAGCGCCGAGGCCCCGCCCGAGATCAGGGCGAGCAGTAGATCCCCTTCCTCCAGAGACTCGACCGCTTCCTGCACCTTCCGGGCCGCCTCTACGCCCCTTTCGTCAGGCTCGGGATGGGAGGCGAAGACGGTCTCGAAACACTCGGGGCCTGGATCGTGACCATCTTTGGTGACGAGCAGCCCGCCGGAGAACTTCTCCCCAAGAAGCTCCTTTGCGGCCTTCGCCATCGCCCCCGCCGCCTTGCCCACCGCGAGTACGAACACGCGCCGCGGCTCGAAACGCTTCTCTCCGGCGAAGATGGCGCCGTCTTCGAGCTTTAGCTCGCGCCGCACGGCCCGCTGCGGGTCGGCGGCGGCCAGAGCGGTCGAAAATATCTCTTGGAGATCCTCGCGCACAAGGGCATTGTAACGGTCCATGAGTTCGGCGCCCGGTTGGGTTATGCTGGTATCGGAAGGAGGGGCGACATGAGGTTCAGCGCTAACGTTTCTATCTTGTTCAAGGAGGTCCCGCTGCTGGAGCGGTTCGGGCGGGCGGCCGCAGCAGGCTTCTCGGCGGTGGAGTTCTGGTGGCCCGGTCATGAGACGGAGCTGGAAGCGGTAGAGCACGCCGCCCAAGACGCCGGGCTCGGCGTGGCGCTCTTCAACTTCGATGCCGGAGACATGGCGGCCGGAGACAGGGGGCTGGTGAGCGATCCTGGGCGGCAGCACCTGTTCAGGGATAACGTGCCAATAGCCCTCGATCTGGCACGTGCGCTCGGCTGCGAGAGGATTAACGTGCTCGTGGGGCACGAGATCCCCGGCCCGGACCGCGAGGAGCAGCTCGCGCTGGCACGCGAGAATGTGCGCTTCGCCGCAGAGAAGGCAGAAGCGGCGAACGTCACGGTCATGGTCGAGGCCGTCAACACCTTCGAGAACGGGCCCTATCTGCTGTGCACGACGGAGCAGGCCGTGGAGTTCGTGGGGCGTGTCGGGCGGGAGAACGTGCGGATACAGCACGACTTCTATCACATGCAGCGGATGGAAGGGAACCTGGTCGCCAACCTGCGCGAGCACTTCGACCACATCGGTCACGTCCAGATAGCTGATTCGCCTGGCCGCAGTGAGCCGGGGACGGGGGAGATCCGCTACCCATTCGTCCTCGGAGAACTCGAAAAACTCGGCTACGATGGCTACGTCGGCCTGGAGTACAACCCGACCACAGAGTCGACCGAAGAGAGCCTTGGCTGGCTGCCGAAGGAACTGCGCGGCAGGGACGTGGCCGTATCTGATCTGGGACTTTAGAGAGGAGCAACATGGCTGAGGCAGTAGGTTTCATAGGGCTTGGGATCATGGGCCGGCCGATGGCCAAGAATCTGATGGAGGCGGGCTACGAGCTGGTCCTGCACAACCGCAGCCCGGAGAAGGCGGAGGAACTGGCAAAGGAAGGAAACGCGACCGCCGCCGGGAGCCCGAGGGAGTTGGCTGAGGCGTGCGACATCGTAATCACCATGCTACCCGACTCGCCCGACGTAGAAGCCGTAGTGGCCGGGGAGGGCGGCGTCCTCGAAGGCATCCGCGACGGCGCGCTGCTGGTGGACATGAGCACGATCTCGCCGGTAGTCACCGAGGAGCTTTCGGAAAAGGTCCGAGAGAAGGGCGCCTCGATGCTTGATGCGCCGGTCTCAGGAGGCGACGTGGGGGCCATAGAGGGCGCACTCTCCATCATGGTTGGCGGTTCGGAGGAGGACTTCGAGCGCGCTCGCCCACTGTTCGACGTGATGGGCAAGGTGGCGACGCATGCTGGACCCATCGGAGCCGGTCAGGTGGTCAAGGCGTGCAATCAGATCGTGGTTGCGCTTACCATCGAGGCTGTCTCCGAGGCGCTCGTGTTAGGCTCCAAGGGCGGGGTCGCGCCTGAGAAGCTGGTGGAGGCGCTCTCCGGGGGGCTGGCGGGCAGTGCGTTGATGGAGGCCAAGAAGGAGAAGTTCTTCTCCCACGACTTCGAGCCGGGTTTCAGGATAGAATTGCACCACAAGGATCTGGGTATAGCCCTTGCAGCGGGCAGGGAGTACGGGGTTGCCCTGCCGGTCACGGCCATCGTGGACCAGATGCTCGAGGCATCGATGGCCAAGGGCCGGGGCGACCGGGACCACGCGGCGCTACTCACCCTGCTGGAGGAAGCCGCGCAACACGAGATAGGGGAGGGAGGCTGAGGCTTCCCGCCGAAGGAGGGCACACATGGAGCGTAGCCGGCTTATAAGGGAGATGGAAGGCATCGTGGGCGCGGAGGGCGTGGTCCACGAGCACGAGCAGCTACGCACTTACGAGTGCGACGGCCTGATGAACTACCGCGTCATCCCCGACCTCGTCGTCCTTCCTGAGACCAGCGCACACGTCCAGAAAGTAGTCAACCTCTGCTACGACGAGGGAATTCCTTTCGTCGCGAGGGGCTCGGGGACCGGCCTCTCGGGCGGGGCCTTGCCGGTCGAGTCCGGTGTTTTGATCGTGCTCTCCAGGATGCGCAAGATCCTGGAGGTAGACATACCGAACCAGCGCATCGTGGTCGAACCTGGCGTCGTCAACATGTGGGTGAGCCAGGAGGTCGCCGACGAGGGATACTACTACGCCCCAGACCCGGCCAGCCAGATCGTCTCCTCCATCGGCGGCAACCTGGCCGAGAACTCAGGCGGCGTCCACTGCCTGAAGTATGGCTTTACCACAAATCACGTCATGGGCGCGGAGGTCGTGCTGCCTGACGGCTCAGTGACGCACATCGGGGGCGGGCGGACTCCCGATGCGCCTGGCTACGACCTGCTCGGCGCTTTCGTAGGCTCGGAGGGGACGCTGGGTATCGCCACCAGGATCACGCTCCGGCTGTGCCGCGTTCCAGAGGCGGTGCGAACCTTGCTTGCCGGCTTCGAGGACACCGAGGGGGCCGGCGGTGCTGTCTCGGGGATCATCGGCGAGGGGATAATCCCTGCCGCCATCGAGATGATGGACCGCCTGACTATGGAGGCCGTCGAGGCAGCCGTGCATCCAGGACTGCCCGACGCCGGCGCGGTGCTCGTCATCGAGCTGGATGGACCTGAAGCTGACGTAGAGGAACAGTTCAGGCAGGTGCTCGAGATCTGCGAGGAGAACGATGCCACCGACATCCGGGTGGCCGAGGACGACGAGGAACGCGCCCTGTTCTGGAAGGCCCGCAAGGCCGCTTTCGGTGCTATGGGGCGCATCTCCAATGACTACTATGTCCAGGACGGCGTCATTCCGCGCACGGAGCTCCCTGCGGTCCTTGGCAGGATCTCCGAGCTCGCCGAGGAGTACGGCCTGCGGGTCGCTAACGTCTTCCACGCCGGGGACGGGAATCTGCATCCTCTCGTTCTCTACGACAACGACACGGAGGGCGAGGGCGAGAGGGCCGAGAAGCTGGCAGGCGAGATCGTCTTCGCCTGCCTGGAGCACGGTGGGTCGCTTACCGGAGAGCATGGCATCGGGGAGGACAAGAAGAAGTACATGCCCAAGATGTTCACTGATGACGACATGAACGTCATGCAGCTACTGCGGTGCGCGTTCGATCCACATCAGATATCCAACCCGGGTAAGATCTTCCCCACCCCCCGCCTCTGCGGCGAACGCCCGGGCCCCTTCCACATGCACCCCTTGCAGAAGGCCGGCATCGTGGAGCAGTTCTAATGCAGACGGAGAAAGGACTCACAGAAGACCTGCGGCGCATAGTCGGCCCTGACAACGTTCGCGAGGCAACGGATAGGGATGCCGTCGAGGGCGTCGAGCCTGACTTTGTGGTCGAGCCAGGCTCCGTCGAGGAGATAAGCGACGTGATGAAGCTCGCCGCCAGCGAGGATCTGGCCGTCGCGCCCCGGGGCAGCGGCACGAAGACGCACATCGGCGACCCGCCGCGCAGGCTCGACCTCATCGTAAGCACCGCGCGAATGAACGAGGTGCTGGAGCACACGCCAGGAGACCAGATCGTCCGTCTCGAGGCCGGGGTGAAGCTGGAAGACCTGCAGGAATACGTCTCCGGCTCGGACCAGATGCTGGCCATAGACCCGCCGGAGAGCGGGGCCACCGTCGGTGGAATAGTCGCGGCCAACTCTTCCGGGCCAAGACGTTACAGGTACGGCACTATCCGCGACCTGATCATCGGTATAACCGTCGTCCTGCACGACGGCACCGTGGCCAAAGCAGGCGGCAAGGTCGTCAAGAACGTGGCCGGCTACGATCTCTCGAAGCTCTTCACCGGCTCTCTCGGCACCCTGGGTATCATCGCCACCGCCAACTTCCGCCTCCATCCGCGTCCCGAAGCGTCCCGCACTGTGGCCGTCGAGGTGGCGGGTCCCCAGCAGGCACAGGCTGCAGCGCAGGCTATAGTTCATTCTCAGATCGAGGCCACAGCCGTCGAGCTGCACTACGGCGGGGACGAGAAGCGGCTGAAGGTCCTGTTGGAGAGCATCCCCGGCGGCATAGACGCCAAGACGGAGACAGCCTTCTTCCTCCTCAAGCAGTTCGGGGAAGTTCGGACGCTTTCGGACGAGGAGGCCGATCATCCCGGTCACCTGACGCCCGAGGTCGTCCTGAAGATTGGGGCTCCGCCGGTGGATCTGGCCGCGGTGCTCGAATCGGTCCTGGGTGCGGCGGAGCGCAAGGGACTCGCGCATCCGCGCATCACGGGTCACGCAGGGACCGGCGTTACCCTCGTCGGGTTCTCCGGAGAGAACGAGGCTGGTGCGGCCGGGTTCGTGGAGGAGATGCGTGAGATCTGGGTCCGCCGCGGCGGAAGCGTGACCCTGCAACGTGCTCCACTAACCTTGAAGCAGAGAGTGAGTACGTGGGACAACGGAGGAGACTATCTCGGTCTCGTCCGGAGGGTGAAGGAGAAGTTCGATCCCCGGGGCGCCATGAACCCCGGCAGGTTCCTGGGAGGTAACTAGTGACGGAGCGAAACGGTCGGGGCGGAACCGGTGAAGCAGGCGACGACCGCTATGACGCGACTGACGCCACGGAGCGCCGGAGCGACGAGGGGACGGCGCGCGAGGACGCTATGGCTGGTGCCATCGGCGCAGGGAGCCCGGAGGACGTGGGGCAGAGCACCTTCACGGCTACCACGGACTCTCTACAGCACACCATGGGCGAGGACCGGCCCGAGAGCGGCAGCTTTGCGTTCCCTGCCTTCGACGACCACCATCCGCCGGACAAGGCCCTCATAGACGAGTGTGTACACTGTGGCTTCTGCCTGCCGACGTGCCCGACCTACGTGCTGTTCGGGGAAGAGATGGACTCCCCACGCGGGCGCATCTACCTGATGAACAAGGGGCTCGACGAGGAGCCAATGAACGACGAGATGGTCCGCCACTGGGACCTCTGTCTCGGGTGCATGGCCTGCGTTACGGCCTGCCCATCCGGCGTGCAGTACGACAAGCTGATCGAGTCCACGCGCCAGCAGGTCGAGCGCCGCTATGAGCGCCGGGCCGACGACAAGGCCTTCAGGGAGATGATCTTCCAATTCTTCCCCTATCCCAACCGCCTTCGGGTCGTAGCGGCCCCGATGCGCCTCTACCAGCGCTTCGGGATCGGAGACAAGCTGCGCAGGGCCGGCATCATGCAGCGCATCCCGGCCAGAATGCGGGCTATGGAAGCGCTTCTGCCGGATCTACCAAGAGAAGAGAAGATCCCTGACCTAACGGGCCCTGTAGGCGAGAAGCGCCGCAGGGTCGGTGTCCTGACGGGCTGCGTCCAGCGGGTCTTCTTCTCCCCAGTCAACGCCGCCACGGTTCGCGTTCTGGCCGCCGAGGGTTGCGAGGTGGTGGCCCCCAAGCAGGGTTGTTGCGGTGCCCTCTCCACCCACGCCGGCCGTGAGGAGGAGTCCCTGGACTTCGCCCGCAAGACCATAGACACTTTCGAGGACCTGAACCTGGACAACGTCGTCGTCAACGCCGCGGGCTGTGGCTCGACGATGAAGGAATACGGTTACCTGCTGCGCGACGACCCGGAGTACGCAGAGAGGGCGATGGCCTTCAGCGCAAAGGTCCGCGATGTCTCGGAGTTCCTTCAGGAACTTGGCCCTGTGGCTGAGCGAAATCCGCTGCCTGTTACGGTGGCCTACCACGACGCCTGCCACCTGGCGCACGCGCAGGGAATCCGCAAGCAGCCGCGTCAGACCCTCAAGCAGATACCGGGGATGGACGTAAAGGAGATCCGTGAGGCCGAGATCTGCTGTGGATCTGCGGGCATCTACAATATGGTCGAGCCCGAGCCCGCTGCCGAGCTCGGTGAGCGCAAGGCGAACAACATCCTGAAGACCGGGGCGCAGATGATCGTCACCTCCAACCCCGGCTGCATGCTCCAGATACAATCCTCTCTGAAGAAGATGGGCCGGGAGGGCCTCCCGATGGCCCATCCTGTGGAGGTACTGGACGCTTCCCTGCGCGGAGAACCAGTAGAGACGCTACTCGACAAGTAGCATGAAAGTCGCTCGTTCCCTCCTCGCCGTCCCCGCAACCCGGCGGAAGATGGTTGAGAAGGCGCTCGTCTCGGCCGCCGACGCCGTGTTCCTCGACCTCGAAGACGCCGTCGCCCCTGACAGCAAGGCTGCTGCCCGCGGAGACGTTGTCTCTGCTCTACAGGAGCTCGACTGGCGGGGACGCCCCACCGTGTTCCGGGCCAACGCCCTGGACACGCCTTACTTCTACAGGGACCTGATCGAGGTTGTAGAACAGGCCGGTGACTCTTTAGACGCCGTAATGATCCCGAAGGTGAACCGCCCCGAGGACCTCCACGTCGTCTCCACTCTGCTCTCCCAGCTGGAGCTGGCGATGGATCTCGATAGGGGCAAGATAAAGCTCGAAGCCCAGATAGAGAGCGTCGAAGGGCTGACCAACGTAGACTCGATAGCCAGCGCCACAGGCCGCCTCGAAGCCCTCCACTTCGGCCCCGGAGATTTCGCTGCGAGCGTGAGCATGCCCCAGACCAGCATCGGTGTGATGGACGAGTGGGACGAAGCGTATCCCGGCCATCGCTTCCACTACGCCATGCAGCGCATCGTCGTCGCGGCCCGCGCCGCCGGGCTGCGCGTCCTAGACGGCCCCGTCGCCGACTACGGCGACGAGGAGGGGCTACGCAGGAGCTGCCTGATCGCCCGCTCTCTAGGCTTCGACGGCAAGTGGTGCATCCATCCGGCCCAGATAGCGATCGTCAACGAGGCCTTTTCACCCACCGATAAGGAAGTGGATTGGGCGAAGAAAGTCGTCGCAGCTTACGATCGGGCAAACGCCGAAGGCTCAGGCTCGGTAAGCGTGGACGGGCAGATGGTGGACGCAGCCTCCATAAAGCTGGCGCGCAACACGCTTGGTAAGGTCCCGAAGAAGAACTCTTGAGCCGAGGCCGACGAGGTCACCGCTCCACGGGCTCAGAGCACCGCAGGGCTTCTGGCCTGGCGGCGGTATAACATGAACGGATGAACGGGGACCCGAGCAACTGCCTCTCTTGACGCAACCCGCAGGACTGAGCGCCCGTACGGTGCGCTGGCTGCGGGTCTTGTTGCTCGCGGCGGCGGCTACGGTCTTCGGCCTGTTGTATCTCCTGTCGACGGAGTTCCGGTCCGAGACGAATCGGGCAGTGGGGATCCTGGGACGTGGAGACATCGCCGGGCTCAGAGATTACATCGTCTCGTTCGGTCTCTGGGCGCCCGTGGTCTCGTGTTTTCTTATGGTGTTGCAGGCGTTGGTTGCTCCCGTACCTTCCTTCCTTATCACTTTCGCAAATGGGCTCGCTTTCGGGGTGTTCTGGGGCTGGATGCTCTCCCTCTTCGGACACGTGCTCGCGGCGGCCGTGTGCTTCGGGATCTCACGTGCTTTAGGCAGGGTCCCTGTTGAAGTGCTCGTCGGGAAGACGGGGCTCGAGTCGGCCGACCGCTGGTTCGCGCGGTGGGGAGTCTACGCCGTGTTCGTCGGAAGGCTTCTACCTGGCGTCGCCTTCGACGCCATCTCCTACGCTGCTGGGCTCACCCGGATGCGATTCAGGAGCTTCATAGCGGCCACGGCCCTCGGTATCTTCCCCCAGACTTTCCTCTACTCGTACCTGGGACGCCAAGCGCCCGAGTACGTAGCCCTGTTTCTGGTGACGTCGGGTCTCGTGGTCCTCGGAGTTGTGGTAGTCGCCATCATCAAGTACAGAAGGGAACGCCGCAAGCCCAAACGGAACCCGCGCTAGCGAAGTAGACCGGCTACGCGGAGGGTAGAATAAGCACCATGACGCAGATCTTCGATCCACCGATAGACACGTCGACCCAGAGAACCGGGTCTCTCATCGTCATCACGGGATCGATGTTCTCCGGCAAGACGGAGGAGTTGATCCGGCGCGTACGCCGGGCCCTTTACGCCCACCGCAGCGCACAGGTCTTCAAGCACACCATCGACACCCGCTCGGAGAACACCGAGATACGGTCCCACAACGGTGTCCCGCACGAAGCCTTCGCCGTCTCGACGAGCGAAGAGCTTCTAGGGAAGGTAGAGGAGACCACGGATGTCGTGGCCATCGAGGAGGCGCAGTTCTTCGACGAGGAAATAGTCGAAGTCTGCCGGCGACTAGCCGACGCGGGATATGAGGTAATCGCGGCGGGCCTCGACATGGATTTCAAGGGCGAGCCGTTCGGGCCGATGCCGAGGATACTGGCCGAGGCCGACGAGGTAACAAAGCTCAGGGCCATCTGCGCCCGCTGCGGCAGGGAAGCCTCGCGCTCGCAGCGTCTCGTAGACGGAAGACCGGCCCCCGTCTCCGCGCCGACCATCCTGATAGGGTCCGATGAGAGCTACGAAGCCCGCTGCCGCCACTGCCACGAGGTGCCCGAGGGCGTGTTCCAGTACGGGTTCCCTGGAATTTAGCGAACCGTGGTGCCGGGGTAATGCCGCGAAAATACATCGTAGTACTGATCCTATTCTGCATAGTTTTGAACGCGGCTGGATTCGTTTGGAAGCTCTTCGAGCCCGTTCTGTTCTACGACGAGGTCGCCCACTTCATCACGCCGTTCACGCTCGTGCTGATACTCGCTGAGATCATCTACCGCACTGGGGGAGACGACGAGTTATTCAACACGCCCATGCGGGCCATCATCACAGGCTCTGTCATCGGGCTCCTGGGCGCCACAGGTTGGGAAGGTATCGAGGTCCTTATGTCCTGGATGGGCATAAGCGTATCCAACCTCTTGCTTGATACGATCTTCGACGTCTTCCTCGGCGTCCTCGGCGGTGCTGCGGGCGCGTGGGCCGCAGACCGCTACCTAGACCGTATCTTCAGACGCTCGCGTACGAACGCCCACCAGCCCCGCCTCCGTCAACATGAGTAAGGACAGGATAATGCAAGGTAGGCGAATCATCAGGAGGCGACGTGGGAGCGCTGGCGGCAGGGCTCTGGGGGTTCGTCGGGGGAGCCTCGCTCCTTATGGGGGCGCTCGTGGGTATCTACGCCGGTGCTTCGAGGCGCACCATAGCTACCGTCATGGCGCTAGGGACTGGGGTCTTGATCTCCTCTGTCGCCTTCGAGCTCATGGACGAGGCCTACCGGTTAGGAGGCTTCGACGCGTCGGCCCTGGGGCTCTTGCTCGGGGCTGTGGCCTTCTTCTTCGCCGACAGGGCCGTGAACAGGAGGGGAGGGGAGCGCCGCAAGAACCCTGGAGATAAGCAGGGTGACTCAGCGAGCGCCATTGCAATAGGCGCGCTCCTGGACGGCATCCCGGAGTCGGCGGCTATAGGGATCAGCCTCCTCGGAGGTGGCAATATCAGCGCCGCTCTCGTCGCCGCCGTTTTCCTCTCAAACGTGCCGGAAGGATTGTCTTAGGCCTCGGGAATGAAACAGGCCGGACGCCCTGCAGCCTATATCCTAGGGCTCTGGGGCGGGGTAACGTTGGTCTCTGCCTTGGCAGCGTTGCTCGGCTACTTCTTTCTCGCCGGCGCCTCTGACGATGTAGTCGCCGCTATCCAGGCCTTTGCCGCCGGAGCTATCCTGACCATGCTCGCAAGCACCATGATGCCGGAGGCCTATGAGGAGGGCGGTTCGGTCGTCGGGCTCGTCACCGCCGCAGGCTTCCTCCTCTCCTTCGTCCTGAGCCACCTCGGGTAAGGACGCAAACCAAAGGGATGGCCCGTCCTAGATGTGCGATCCCGCTACATACTTCGGACCATTTTTGCCGCTTTGGGGCTCATAGGCCGGGACAGGCCTTGTTGTGTAAGTTACTATCGACGTACATGTTCGCGAAGGAGGAGGACCTATGGCTGGTCTGGTGTGTCCGTGCGCGCGAGGGGGAGACCTCTGGGGGGAGTTCTGGTGGGTTGATGGGGAATACAAATGGGTGTTTTTCGACGACGATAACACTAGCGAGACCTACACCGAGCAGATTACGCACTGTCCTGGGTGCGGCAGACCCCTGGATCGGAAGACCCTCAAAGCGACGTCCGCTTTCGTGCGACACCAATAGCGGAGGGCATCGCGGGTGTCCCTTTTGGTAGTTTGGCACGACGCCGGATCTACTCGGTCTGGGCTGTCCCGTGAACGAGACAACGCAGCCCCGCTACGAAATCATCGACTCCTCCGCAGGCAAACCACGAAAGACGAGCATGTAGAATGAGTAGATGAGTTCAAGAATATGAGGCGAGGGTGATGGACTATGGCGAAGAATCTGGTCACCAGGATCCTCGAGGACCACATGGTCGAAGGGGCGCTAGATCCCGGCGAGGAAGTGGGGCTGAGGATAGATCAGACACTGCTTCAGGACGCCACAGGCACGATGGCCTGCCTGCAGTTCGAGAGGATGGGCGTCGACCGCGTCCAGGTGGATCTTGCGGTCCAGTACGTTGATCACAACGTCATCCAACTCGACTTCAAGAACCCGGACGACCATCGCTTCCTGCAGGGCTTCGCGGCCAGATACGGTCTCCACTACTCTCGCCCCGGGAACGGCATCTGTCACTACCTGCACGTCGAGCGCTTCGCCAGGCCCGGCGCGACGCTCGTCGGGGCTGATTCTCACACCACTTCCTCCGGCGCTCTAGGGTCCATAGCGATCGGGGCCGGCGGTCTCGACGTGGCCCTCGTTATGGCCGGACAACCATTCCAGACCCCCGCTCCCAAGGTAGTCGGCGTCGAGCTTACAGGGACTCTCTCGGACTGGGTG